>CP076546.1:4795000-4875246 GCA_018889975.1 Bacillus sp. NP157 | reverse complement strand
ACTGACGGGCGTGGACGCCAGGGTCGTGTCGGCTACGGGCGTGGCGGCCCGAGGGTCGGCAGGCCGTGGCGGCCCCGACGCTGGGCCGGCAGCTTACTCGGCGTCCGTGACGGGCCCTTCCCCCGCCGCGGGCCGATCGTTCGTCGAAGCCCGTTTCGCCCTCGGCGAACACCGGCGCACCGTCCTCTTCCACGCCCATGACCAGGGCCAGCGCCTTGTCCGGCAGCCGCGGCCGCGCTGGCTTCGTCGCGGAAGCTGCGGTTTTCGTAAACGGCGAAATAGGTGGGGAAGCCCCCGTCCGCGGGATGCGCCGACAGCAGGGCCGTATACCGGGAGCCTTCACGGGTCGCGCCGCTGCGCAGGGTGAAATGGGGAAATTCGCGATCAGCCATAGGAATCAATCGTGCCAGGGCCACCGAGGGGCAGCCATTATGTGTAGGAGCGCGCCTGCGCGCGATTTTTTTCAAGAGTATGACGACCCAACCCGCCAGCAAAACCCCAGCCGGTGCCGTGGCTTGGGCCCCTTCTTGCATGCCCAGCCTCAAGCGTCAAGGAAGCGGTTCAGGATTACGGCACTTGCCTCGCAGAATCTTGTAGGGTATTTCCTACATCAAGCGGCCTCACAAAGCGTTCACGACGGCCGTGAAACAGGGGAAAGCAGGGGCAAGAACATAATGAACGTCATTCCCACCACGACGCCGTCGCGGCGCCTGGCGTGGTCCGTGGCTACCGTACTCGCATTGGTCGGGCTTGTGGGCCTGGCCATGGCACCGCGTGTCGCGGCTGCCGTGCCGACAACGGCTATCCAGATGGTCTACGCGTGGCTCTGTTGCTCGCTGGTTGGTTCGGCCTATGTCGTCGTCACGCTCGCGAACGACGCCGAAGGCGCGACCGAGGAAGCAGAAGATTTTTGATTTCTGAACCCAGGGCTGGGATGTACAGAAGAAAAACCCGCCTTCCGGCGGGTTTTTTTTGAGCCCGTGGAACCGGAGCACCCCCTTACGGGCGACGCTCCAGCGCAGGGTCTTCCTTCGAGCGGGGCATCAGGTCCTGCTTGGACACGCCCAGCCAGAGGAGGATCGGGCTGGCCACGAAGATCGAGGACAGCGTACCGACCACGATACCGATCAGCATGGTGATGGCGAAGCCGTGCACGACCGGGCCACCGATGAAGAACAGCGCGGCCATGGTGATGCCGGTGAACAGCGAGGTGATGATGGTTCGCGACAGCGTGCTGTTGATCGAACGGTTCAGCACTTCCTGCGGCGTGGCGTTGCGGCTGGAGCGGAACAGCTCGCGGACGCGGTCGAACACCACCACCTTGTCGTTGATCGAGTAACCGACCACGGCCAGCACGGAGGCCAGCACGGTCAGGTCGAACTCACGCTGGGTGAGCGCGAAGATGCCCAGGGTCACCAGCACGTCGTGGACTTCGGTGGCGAGCGCCGCGATGGCGAAGCGCTTCTCGAAGCGGATCCACAGGTAACCCATGATGCCGACGATCACGAACAGCACCGCGTAGATGCCGTCCGAGCGCAGCTCCGCGCCGACCTGCGGGCCGACGAAGGACTTGCTCTTCATGGCGGCATCGGGACGGACGGCCTTGAGCGCGGCCATGATGTCGTTGGACACCTTGGTCGCCGCCTCGTCACCGGTGAGGCCGGTCGAGCCGTGGTCGTCCTTCGGCTGCAGGCGCACGGTGACTTCGCGCGTGCCACCGACAGCCTGGACCAGCGGGTTTTCGAGGCCGGCCGTCATCAGCGTCTGGCGGACGTCGTTGGTATCCACCGGGTTCTGGTAGGTCACGTCGACGGCAACGCCGCCCAGGAAGTCCTGGCCGTAGTTGAAGCCCTTGGTGACGATCAGGCCGATCGAACCCAGCATCAGCAGGACGGCGAGGCCGATGCTGAACTTGCGCAGGCCGAGGAAGTTGAAATTGGCGTTGTGATTGAAGATTTCCATGGCGTATCTCCCCTCAGACCGACAGGGTCTTGAGCTTGCGGCCGCCGTGGATCAGCGCCGTGATGGCATGGGTGACGGTCACCGAGGTGAACATCGAGGTGAGGATACCGATGAACAGGGTGACGCCGAAGCCCTTGATCGGACCCGAACCCATGGTCATCAGGCCCAGTGCGGCCAGCAGGTGGGTGACGTTGGCATCGAGGATGGTCGCCCACGCCTTGTCGTAACCCGTGCGGATCGAGGCCAGTGGCGACGACCCGTTGCGCAGTTCCTCGCGGATGCGTTCGCAGATCAGCACGTTGGCGTCGATCGCCATACCCAGCGTCAGCACGATACCGGCGATGCCGGGCATCGTCAGCGTCACGCCGATGGCCGACATGACGGCCACCAGCAGCACCAGGTTAAGGAACAGGGCGATGTCGGCGACGATGCCGAACAACTTGTAGTAGATCGCCGCGGCCACCAGCACGAGGCCGAGGCCGAGCATCACTGCCTTGAAGCCCTTGTCGATGTTGTCCGCGCCCAGGCTCGGGCCGATGACGCTTTCACCGACGATGTCCACCGGGGCGGCGAGCGAACCGCCGCGCAGCAGCAGGGCGAGCTCGGACGCTTCCGAATCCGAACGCAGGCCGTTGGTCTGGAAGTTCTTGCCGAACGGACCGGAGATGTTGGCGTAGTTGATCACCTCTTCGGTGATCTTCGGCGTCTTCACTTCCTTGCCGTCGACCAGCTTGGTCTCCAGCGTACGCGTGATGTAGAGCACCGCCATCGGCTTGCCGACGTTGTCGTTGGTGAACTCCTGCATCTTGCGGGCGCCGGCGGCGTTCAGCGTGACGCTGACGTTCGGCGTGCCGTTCTGCGTATCGCGGCCCGAGGTGGCGGTGATCAGCTCATCGCCGCTGGCGATGATCTTCTTGCTGAGCAGGCGCGGCTGGTGGTCCTGGTCGAAGTACAGCTTGGCATCCGGCGGCACGCTGCCCGAACGGGCGGCGTCCATGGCCTGGGCCGGGGTGTACAGGCCGGCGCGATACTGCAGCGTGGCCGTCGCACCGATGATCTTCTTGGCCTCGGCGGTGTCCTGGACGCCGGCGAGGTCGACGATGATCTGGTTGGCGCCCTGCTGCTGGATCAGCGGCTCGGACACGCCCAGCTGGTTCACGCGCTGGCGCAGGGTGGTGACGTTCTGGGTGATCGTGCTCTGCGCCATCTCGCGCAGCTTGGCCGGCTTGACGGCGGCGGTGAGCACGAAGCGGTTGTCGCCGGTGGCGCCGTCGGTGACAGCCAGGTCCGGATAGTCCGCACCGATCAACGCCGCGGCCTTCTGCCGCTCGCTGTCGGAACGCAGCACGACGCTGACGCCCTGGCCGCGCGCATTGCGCGTGACCGAGTCGTACTGCACGGCCTTGTCGTGCAGCAGCGCGCGGATGTCGTCGGTGTAGCGGTTTTCCTGGGTGTCGATGACCGCGTTCTGGTCCACTTCCATGAGGAAGTGCACGCCGCCCTGCAGGTCGAGGCCCAGCGGCATCGAGTTCGCATGCAGCGAGCGCAGCCACGACGGCACCGTGGACGCGAGGTTCAGCGCCACCGTGTAGTTGTCGCCCAGGCCCACGCGCAGCGCGTCGGCGGCCTTGGCCTGCTGGTCGACACTGCCGAAGCGAGCCAGCAGGCGACCATCCTTCTCATTCACATCGACGGCGAGCGCCGGCACCTTCGCGGTGGCCAGCATGCCGTCGACCTTGCTCTTCAGTGCCGCGTCCACCGCGGTGCCGTGGTTACCCGAAATCTGCACCGCCGGCTGGGGCGGGAAGACGTTCGGCAGCGCATACACGATGCCGACCAGCAACACGATCACGACAAGCGCGTACTTCCAGCGTGGAAAATCACTCATGCCTTACATTCCATGGGTGCGACCGCCCGGCGGCCGCGGCTGACGCGTCTGAGAGAAAACTCAGTTCTTCTTGAGGCTGCCCTTCGGCAGCACCTGGGTGACGGCACCCTTCTGCATCTGGACGACCACGCCCGGTGCGATCTCGACCTTGACGAAGGAATCGCCCACTTCCTCGATGCGACCGGCGAGGCCACCGTTCATCACCACTTCGTCGCCCTTGCCCAGGGCCGACAGCAGCGCGCGGTGTTCCTTCTGACGCTTCATCTGCGGGCGAATCATCATGAAATAGAAGATGCCGAACAGCACCACCATCATGATCAGGGGCGAAAAGCCGAGCGCGCCCTGCTGGGGGGCGGCAGCCGGGGCAGCCTGGGCAATGGCGGCAAACGTCACGAAGCTCATCAGATTTCTCGCAAGTCATGGAACAGCCAAGGAAAAGCGGCTGCTCGCGTAAAAAGATCGTGGATTATGCCACGCCCCCGGCGGCGGTGTACCGCGCCGCCACAAGGCTTTGGGGGCGATGGGGGGCGGGGGCAAGGGTGGCCGTGCCGGTGGGTTGGTTTTTCGCGCGCAGGCGCGCTCCTACGGGTTTGGGCGCTGGCGGGCGGCGTAGAACGCGGCGACGAAGTCGTCGAGGCTGCCGGCCTCGATCGCGCCGCGCAGGCCGGCCATCAGGCGCTGGTAGTGGCGCAGGTTGTGCATCGTGGCCAGCTGGCTGCCGAGGATCTCGTTGCAGCGGTCCAGATGGCGCAGGTAGGCCCGGCTGAAGCCGTTGGCGCAGGCGTAGCAGTCGCAGCCTTCCTCGATCACGCGGGTATCGGTCGCGAACTTCGCGTTGCGGATGCGCAACGTGCCTTCATCGGTGAACAGGAAGCCGTTCCGCGCATTCCGGGTCGGCATCACGCAGTCGAACATGTCGATGCCGCGACGCACGGCTTCCACGATGTCCTCGGGCCGGCCCACGCCCATCAGGTAGCGCGGGCGATCCTTCGGCAGCAGCGGCAGGGTGAAGTCCAGCGTGTGGTTGCGCTCGGCCTCGGGCTCACCCACGGCGAGACCGCCCACGGCGTAACCATCGAAGCCGATGTCCACCAGCTGCTCCACGGAGCGACGGCGCAGGTTCTCGAAGGTGCTGCCCTGGACGATGCCGAACAGGTTGTTCGGGTTCTTCAGGTCGTTGAAGGCGCGGCGCGAACGCTCCGCCCAGCGCAGGCTGAGCTCCATGGAATCGGAGGCCACCTTCTCCGTCGCCGGATACGGGGTGCACTCGTCGAAGATCATCGCGACGTCGGAGTCGAGCACGGTCTGGATCTGCATCGAGACTTCGGGCGACAGGAACACCTTCGAACCGTCGACCGGCGAGGCGAAGGTGACGCCTTCTTCGGTGATCTTGCGCTTGTGCGCCAGCGAGAAGACCTGGAAACCGCCCGAATCGGTAAGGATCGGCTTGTCCCAGCCGATGAACTTATGCAGGCCGCCGAACTGGCCGACGATGTCCAGGCCCGGACGCAGGAACAGGTGGAAGGTGTTGCCGAGGATGATCTCGGCGCCGGTGTCCAGCACGTCGCGCGGGGTCATCGCCTTGACCGAGCCATAGGTGCCCACGGGCATGAAGGCCGGGGTTTCCACGGTGCCACGCCCAAAGCGCAAACGGCCACGCCGCGCCGCGCCATCGGTGGCGAGGAGTTCGAAAGGGAGGTTGCTCATGGGGGGCATTGTAGCGGGTTAGCCGGCGCCTTCGGCGCCTGACAGTCGCGCCCACCAACACCCGCCGCGCTAAAGCTTTCCCTAATCCAGCCGATTCTTACGACACACAGGAGCGTGCCCATCCCGGCTCGCCCAGGCCCCACGGAGGACCTGCCCTTGATCATCCAGCCGACCAGCCTCGCCGCCCAGTTATGGGCCGGTGCGGTAGCGGGTACCACGGCGGCCTCGACCCAGACCTGGGCCGTGGGCACGCTGCTCGCTGCCCGGCTGCTGGGTCCGACCGAGGCGGGGAAGATCCTGCTGGATATCGGTGGCATGGCGGTCGAGGCGGATGCCGCCGGGACCTCCCTGCCGCAGCAGTTCTCCGTGCGGGTGCTGACCCAGGGCGCGCAGCCGCAGCTGGAAGTCGTGCTCGGCAACACCGACGAGCGCGTGGCCATGCAGGGCCTGCGCGAACGCCTGCCGCAACAGAATGGGTATTCCCAGTTGCTCGGCGTGCTCTCCACCCTCGCCCGCCGGCCGATCGCCCGTGCGTTGCCGGAGCCGCTGCGTGCGGCGCTGGCCACGCTGGAAAGCGCGATCAGCCAGCCGGACGACCTGGGCACGCCCGACGGCATGAAGCAGGCGATCGCCAAGAGCGGCGCCTTCCTCGAATCGCACCTGGCCCAGCCAGACGACCAGGCACCGGCCAGCGACGATTTCAAGGCCGCGCTGCTGCTCCTGCGCCGCGCGCTGACCGATATCCCGCAGACCCGCCAGGCGATGATCCAGGCGCCGTCGCGTCCGTTCACCGATACGCCGCCCCCGCTGGGCAAGCGCGCGCTGGTGGCGCAGCCGCGTGCCGAAGAGCTGGCGGTCGAAGAAGACAGTGTCGATGGACTGATCTCGCATTTGCGCACCGACGTGCGCGCGGCCTTGTCGCGCGTGGAGATCGGCCAGCTCGAATCGCAGCCGCAGTCCGGCCTCTGGATGATCGAGATCCCGCTGGCGGGCGTGCGTGGTTACGACGTCCTGCAGCTGCGTATCGAAGAAGGCAAGCCCGCGCCGGGCGAGCCCGAGGGCCTGTGGACGGTCGGTTTCGCCATCGACCCGCCGACGCTCGGCGCCGTCCAGGGCGAGATCCAGCTACGCGGCAGCCGTGTGTCCGTGCGCCTGTGGGCGCAGTACGCGGAAACCGTCAGCCGGCTCGAGAACGAATTCACCCCACTGCGTCGCGTGCTCGAGAAGAGCAACCTGCAGCTGGACCACTTTGCCTGCATGCACGGCCTGCCCGTGCCGACGAGCGCCTACAGCGCCGTCCTCCTCGAAGCACGCGCATGAGCCAGTCGCTCCCCTCACCGCGCCGCAGCGTCACGCTGCGGCTGGCAACGCCTACCAGCAGTGGCAACACCCAACGCATCGACGCCGATGGCGTGAAGGCCTTGCTCGAACGTGCCCAGCAGCTGGGCCTCGCCCCGCAGCTGGATCCGCAGATCGCGACCTTGCTGGCCGCGGTGCGTTTGCGCGACGACGTGCCGCCGGAGTTGTACGCGGCGCTGGCAGCGGTGGTCGGAACGTTGTTGAAGGCTACGCAGGATTGAGCGACGGGCGCGGAAGCACCGGCTTCCTTGCTTCGTTGGCTTTCGCGCGCGGGCGCGCTCCTACACCCGCTAAGCGACGCCCAACCCCTGGATACCCGCCGCCCGCGCGTCGAACCCAGCCAGCTGCGCGAATCGCTTCCCCCGCTCCGCATAGTCGCGGAACTGGTCGAAGCTCGGCGCACCCGGCGATAGCACCACCGTGCCGCGGCCTTCCAGCGCATTGCGCGCGGCACCGACCGCCGCGGCGAGATCGACGGCGCGGTACACGCCCGCCACGCCCGCCGCTTCCAGCGCATCGGCGATCCGCGGACCGTTCTTGCCCTGGCATACGATCGCCAGCGGCGCCTGCGCACGCATCGCCTCGACGAACACCGTCCAGTCCAGCCCGCGATCGTGCCCGCCAACGATCAGCGCGACGCGATCGTCGTGCACGCTTTCCAGCGCCGCCAGGCTCGCCAGTGGGGTGGTGCTGATCGAATCGTTGATCCATTGCAGCCCGCCCTGCTCGCCCAGCGGCTGCAGGCGATGCGGCAGCGGCAGGAAGGTCGACAGCGCCGGTGCGGCGGCACGTGCGTCCAGGCCCATCAGTTCCAGCGCGGAAAGCGCGGCGCACGCATTGATCGCGTTATGCAGCCCGGGAGCGGCGACGCGGTCGGCGCGCACGATGTCTTCGCCACCGCGCCGGATCCAGCCCTCGGCCACGTGCCAGCCATCGGCGTCGCCGAAGGTATGCAGGCCGGGATGATCCGCCGCACGCGCCAGCAACGCCGGCTGCATCGCATTGACCAGCACGCGCGACGAGGCGGCCAGCAGCTTGAGCTTGTCGTCGACGTAGCGCTCGCGCGAGCCATGCCAGTCGAGGTGTTCTTCGTAGAGGCTGGTGACTACGCCGAGGTCGACGCCGAGCGCTTCGCTGGTCTGGAAGCTCGACAGCTCGATGACCCACAGGTCGGCCTCGCCGTCGTCCAGTTCCAGCAGCGGCAGGCCGATGTTGCCGGCCAGTGCGGTGCGCACGCCGAGCGACCGCGCGAGATGCGCGATCAATGCCGATGTGGTGCTCTTGCCCTTGGTCCCGGTGACGGCGACCGTGCGCGTGCCGGCATGGCCGCCAAACCACAGCGCCGTGCCCGAGGTGAAGCGCGTGCCCGATGCCTGCGCATCGAGCAGTTCCGGCCGGTACGCCGAGATACCCGGCGATTTCACCACCACGTCATACGCGGAAAGCGCCGCCGCATCCGGCGGCGTCGCGTGCACGGTGGCCGACGGATACGCCGCGCGCGCGGCGTCGCCTTCGTCCGGGCCGACGTAGAGGTCTACCGCATGGCCGGGCAGGCGCCGGGCGATCGCATCGAGCGCAGCGCGACCCTCGCGACCGAAACCCCAGACCGCGAGGCGTTGCCCTTCAAGTTCAGCCCAACGCATCCAGCGCTCCGAGCAGGCGCGCTGGCACGAGGTGCGACGCGCCAGGTTTCAGCCAGGGCTCCAGCGCCAGCTCGGACGCATCCAGCTGCGGCAGGATCTCGCGACGGAAGCGCGCCACCAGCGCGTCTTCCTGCCACTCGGGCCGGCTGGCGAGCGCATTCAATGCCGCGCGTGCTTCGGCGCCCTCGCCCACGCATTCGAACGGCTTGTGCTCGCGGTATTCGAGCAAGGCATCGAAGGCGTCGGCCAGGTCCGGATCGTCGAGCAGGTTACGCCCGAAGATCTGCAGCAGCCGCGGCTTGGGCATGAACGGCGCCAGCGCCAGGAACACGAAATGGCACTTCGGGCACTGCCCGCACCAGCGATCCGCCGGCTTCGGGCCGAGGATGCGGAAGTTGCGATTGCAGCTGGAGAACACGCTGAAGTAATCGCCACCGAGGCGGGCGAACGCACTGGTCACGGCCAGCTCCGACCACGGCCGCAACAGCGAGCAGTAATCGAGGTCGGCGGCGACGTGCGAGTGCACGTAATCGTGGAAGGTCTTCTCGAAACCGAAGCCCTTGCTCCACTGGTGGTTCACTTCCTGGCCTTCGTATTCCAGCGTGGCCACGGACGCGGAGCGCTCGTTGGCGAACACGATGGAGTCGTAGCCGTATAGCACCGCGGCCACGACGAGGATCGCGGAATTGATCGCGGTGACCGGGATGTGCCCGTTCCACGCGCCCAGGCGATTGAGTTCGAACAGGCCGGAGGCGAGCTCGCGCGAGATGTTCAGCGTGGACAGGCCGGTGCGCGCCGCACACTCGGCGATGAGCGGCGAGTTGCCCACCCACGCGGCCGTTGCATCGGCACCGATCGACTTCACGGCCTCGACCGCCACCACCGAATCCTTGCCACCGCCGATCGGCAGCAGCGACCGCCGTGGCAGGCCGATGGCGGGGGCCGGCGCGGCCTTCGCGGCGCCGGACGGGAAACGGATGCGGCTACGCAGGTCCAGCCGGTTGCGATAGGCGAACTCGGCCAGGCCGTGCACGTAGAGGGCATCGAACATCGCCGCGCCCTCTTCGTCCAGCGGCTCGCCCTCGACCACGATCGAGGGCGGGATGCCGGCCTTGTAGTAGCTGACGCCGGCGACGAGGTGGAGCAGGCGCAGGGCGGCCGCGAAGGCTTTCTCGCGCCCGGCCGGCACCGCCGGCGCACCGGGGAACGTGATCCGCTCCACCAGTTCCGGGCCGTCGTCGAACGCGTAGGCCAGCTCGGCCACGCCATCGGCGTAGGCATGGCGTACGAAGCGGAAGCGCTGGCTTTCGCGCGGATCGGCGATCACGGTGGTGGTCACGGCAGCAGCACCTCGTCGGCTGCGTCGCGCAGGTTGTAGCGCGACGCCATCACGGCGCCATAAGCGCCTCCCTGTGCAATCAGTATCACGTCGTCCTCTTGCGATTCGGGCAGGCGTCGGTCGGAACCAAGGATATCGCCTGACTCACAGATCGGCCCGACCACCTGGTACATCGTGGTCGCCGGCTCGCCGAAGCGCGACAGGTTGGCGATCTCGTGCCACGCATCGTACAGCGCCGGGCGGATCAGGCTGTTCATGCCGGTATCGAGGCCGAGGTAGCGCACGTTGGTGCCCTTTTCCTTCTCCTGGGTCACCTTCGCCAGCAGCACGCCGGCATCGGCGACCAGGAATCGGCCCGGCTCCATCCACACCTGGAACTGCGGGTAGGCCTGGCGCACCGAGGTCAGCACGCGATCCAGGGCGACCATGTCCAGCGCGGTTTCGCCCGGATGCGAAGGCACGCCCAGGCCACCGCCGATGTTGAGGATGCTGATGGTGCCGATGCGTTCGGCCAGCGCGGCCAGCTGCGAGTAGACCTCGCCCCAGTGCGCGGCGTCGAGGATGCCCGAGCCGAGGTGGGCGTGCAGGCCGATGACCCGCGCGCCCGCGTCGTCGGCGAGGCGCAGGAAACGGTCGACCTGCTCGATCGGTACGCCGAACTTGCTGCCGGTGCCACCGGTCTTCACCTTCTGGTGGTGGCCCAGGCCGCGACCGAGGTCCACGCGCAGGACGATGTCGCGCCCGGCGAACAGGTCGCCCCAATGCTCGATCGGATGGAGCGCGTCGATGGTGATCGTCGCCCGCGTCTTCAGCGCCGCTTCGAAGTCACGGCGCGCGGCGAAGTTCGGCGTGAACAGCAGCGGCACGCTCTCGGGCACGACCGCGGCGACCGCCTCCAGCTCGCCCGGCGACACGCATTCGAACGCGAAGCCTTCTTCCGCCAGCACCTTGAGGATACCGGGGTGGGTATTGGCTTTCACCGCGTAGTGCGCGCGATCGATGGCCTGCAGCGATTTGACCTTGCGTGCCTGCGACCGCACGGTCGGCAGGTGGTAGGCGTAGCGCGGCGTGCGTTCCGCGGCGAGCTGCATCAGCCGCGGCCGTTCGGCCTGCCACCACGCGGCGGCGGGCAACGGCGTCTCGCCACTGCCATACAGCGACTGCCAGGCCGGGCCGAACACCACGCTGTCGTCGGTGCGCAGGGCACCCGCGCCGATCAGCAGCTCGTGCAGGCGCGGCAGCATGTCGTCGACCACGTCCTCGTCGACCACGAAGGTGAGGTTGAGGTTGTTCGACGACTGCGAGATCAGGTGCACGCGCAGCTGGCCGAACTCCGCCAGCACGCCCGACAGCTTGTGCAGCATGGAACGCATGCCACGGCCAACCAGCGTGATCGCGGCACACGGCGCGATGACCTTGACCCGGCAAACCCGGGCCAGGTCCGCGGCAAGCGCGGCGATGGCATCGGAATCGAGCAGGTTTTCGGTCGGATCGAGCGACACGGTGACGTTGGTCTCCGCCGAACCGATCAGGTCGACCGAGAGGCCGTGCCGTTTGAACGCATCGAACACGTCGGCGAGGAAGCCGACCTGCTGCCACATGCCGACCGATTCCATCGACACCAGGGTGATGCCCTTGCGTGCGCTGATCGCCTTGATGCTCGGCGCGTGCTCGCGCACCTCGGGACCGATCACCGTGCCTTCCAGTTCCGGACGGTTGGTGTCTTTCACCAGCAGCGGCACGCGCGGCTCGCGCAGCGGCGACAGGCAGCGCGGGTGCAACACCTTGGCGCCGGTCGAGGCGATTTCCTGGGCTTCTTCATAGTCCAGCCGCTGGAGCAGGCGCGCACCGGCGACCTGGCGCGGGTTGGCGCTGAACATGCCGGCGACGTCGGTCCAGATCTCGACGCGGGCGGCGGCCAGCAGCGCACCGAAATACGCCGCCGAGGTGTCCGAACCGCCACGGCCGAGCAGCACGGTGCGGCCATCGTCGTCGCGGGCGATGAAGCCCTGGGTGATGAACACCTCGCCACGCGCGGCCAGCATCGCCGACAGCGCCGGGTCCGGGTGCGGCTCGACCATGGCCGAGAGCAGCCGGGTCCGCTCGTTCTGGTTGGGCAACGCCACCGCGTGCAGGCATTCGCGCGCGTCCAGCCATGCCGTGGGCAGGCCGTTGGCGCTGAGGAAGGCCGCGCCGAGCGCGCTGGACATCAGCTCGCCGTGCGCCTGCACGGCGGCCTGCCAGGCCAGCTCGCCGAGCACGTCCGGGCCGCCGTCGGCCAGCGCCGCCAGGTCCGCGAGGCGGGCGCCCAGCGTCTCCGGCAACGCGAGCGACATCTCGCCCAGCAGTGCGTGGTGGCGATCGGCCAGTGCGGAGGCCGCGTCCGAGCGGCGTTTGGGTTCCGTGTGCGTGCAAAGCTGTTTCAGGCCATCGGTGATACCCGACAGGGCCGAGACCACGATCAGCACGCGCGCGCCTTCGGCGCGGCGGCTGGCGGCCAGCTCGAGGATATTGCGCCAGCGTGCGGCCGTGGCAACCGAGGTGCCGCCGAACTTCATGACGATCCAGGGCGCGTTGGCAGGCAACGGCGCGTTTGCGTTTTCGCTCACGGTTCTCTTTTGCGTTGTGGAAAAGGGGTAGGCAAGGCCACCGAGGCCCTGCGACATATCCCTCCGAGTGTTGCGCCGCAACGAGAAAAAGGCAACGAGCGGAGTCGGGAGATGGGAAGTGGGGGCGCAAGAGCCGGCGTGCGCACGAGGGGGGCGGGGGACGCCTCGCCGGTGCCGCCGCATTCGTGCGACGCAAGCCGCCTCGTCCCATCACATGGCCGCCCCCACTTCCCATCTCCCACCGCCCACGCCATCCTCACCCTTTCCCTCAACAAAGCGCCCCGCATGGATTCCCCCGGTTACGCCCGCCGCATCACCCTCCTGGACGCCGCACTGATCGTCGTGGGCGGGATCATCGGCGGTGGCATCTTCCTGAATCCGGGCATCGCGGCGCAGCGGACTTCCTCGGGCTGGATCCTGCTGGCCCTGTGGGTGGCCGGCGGCCTGCTGACCCTGGTTGGTTGCCTTTGCTACGCCGAACTCGGCGCCCGGCGTCCGCAGGCCGGCGGCAGCTACGTCTACCTGCGCGAGGCCTTCGGCAAGCTGGCGGGCTTCCTGTTCGGCTGGACCATGCTGCTGGTGATCTACAGCGGCAGCAGCGCCGCCGTGGCGACCATCTTCGGCAGCTACGCCACCTCGGTGTTCGGCCTGTCGCCGACGCTGGTGAAGCCGCTGGCGGTGGGTGCGCTGGTCTTCGTCACCGGCATCAACCTGTTCGGCATCAAGCTCGGCGCGCAGATCCAGAACGTTTTCGCCATCCTCAAGCTGGCGGCGATCGCGGTGCTCGTGGTCACCGGCCTCGCCTTTGCCGGCGCCGGCACCACCCAGGCCATGGCCGCCGCGCCCACCGCCACCAGCGGCGACCTGGCGGGCGCCCTGCTGCCGGTGCTGTTCGCCTTTTCCGGCTTCAGCTACCTCAACAACATGGCGGGCGAAGTCCAGGATCCGCAGCGCACCCTGCCACGCGCGCTGGTGCTGGGCATGCTCATCGTCATCGCCGCCTACGTCCTGACCAACTACGCCTACCTCGCCGTGCTCGGTCACGATGGGCTGGCCTCCAGCCAGGCCCCGGCCGCCGACGTGATGAGCCGCGTGTTCGGTGCGGCCGGCGCGAAGATCATCGCCATCGGCATCGCCATTTCCACCCTCGGCTTCTGCAACATCACCCTCGTCGCCGGTGCCCGCGTGCTGCAGGTGATGGGCGAGCACGGGCTGTTCTTCGCCAGCGTCGCCCGGCTGCATCCGCGCCATCGCACGCCGAACATCGCCCTGATCGCCCTCTCTGGCTGGGCCATCGTGCTGGTGCTGGCCGCCAATTACGGGCAGTTGCTGGATTTCGCCGCCTTCGGTGACTGGGCCGCCTATGCGGTCACCATCGCCACGCTGTTCTGGTATCGCCGCCACGTGAAGGAGCGCCCCAGCTTCACCACGCCGGCGTATCCGCTGCTGCCCCTGCTGTTCCTCGTGACCGTGATCGGCGTGGTCGTCGCCTACACCGTGTCCAAGCCGCTCAGCGCCGCGGTGGTCTGCGCGGTAGTGGTTGCAGGCATCCCCGTCTACGTCGTCTGGCAACGCCTGTTCAGTAAAGTGACTCGCTGAACGAGGACCCGGATGCCACAATGGCCCGGTTCAGCTGAGGAAAGCAGATGGCACAGCAAGGCCCGACGTCTCCCGTACCCGTTCCGCCGCAGGGCGCCGATCCGGTGCCGCCCAAGCCCGTACGCGAAGGCATCGACCTGATCGTCAACGACGAGCGCTACCGCCACACCGGCGACAAGGCCATGCCGTTGCTGTGGTACCTGCGCGACGTGCTGCGCCTCACCGGCGCGAAATACGGCTGCGACCAGGGCAATTGCGGGTTCTGCACCGTGATCGTCGACGGCAAGGCCGCGGCCAGCTGCCAGGTGAAGATGGACACGATGGCCGGCAAGCGGGTCACCACCGTGGAAGGCCTCGCCGGCAAGGACGGCACGCTGCATCCGGTGCAGCAGGCGTGGATCGACGAAGACGCGATCATGTGCGGTTTCTGCCAGCCCGGCCAGGTGATGGCCGCGGTGGACCTGCTCAACCGGCAGAAGAACCCGTCGGATGCCGACATCGACAGGATCGGCAACCTGTGCCGTTGCGGCAGCTATGGCCGCATCCGCAAGGCGATCAAGCGCGCCGCGGGCAGCATGAAGGACAAGAAGGCATGAGTGGCGAGATCCATCTTTCCCGCCGCCGTTTCCTGAAGTACGCCGCCGGTGCGGCGGGTGCGCTGGTGGTCGGCATCGGCACGGCCGAGGCCGTCGAGCGCCCCGTCCCGCTCAGCCTTCTGGGTGACGCATGGGCCCAGGTCGGACCCTACGTGCGCGTCGCGCAGGACGGCCGGGTGTTCATCGGCGTGCGCGATCCCGATAACGGCGAAGGCACGGCCACGTCGCTGGCCCGGATCATCGCCGAAGAGCTCGATGCCGACTGGAGCAAGGTCGTGGTCGAACCGCTCGGCCTCGGCGTGGAAGGCGGCAACGGCGAGCCGAAGTTCACCTTCGGCCGCCAGCGCAGCGGCGATGCCACCAGCATCCCCGCCGCGTGGGCCGACCTGCGCCAGGCCGGCGCGCTGGCCCGCTGGCTGCTGATGCAGGCCGCCGCCCGTCGCCTCGGCGTCCCCGCCGACCAGTTGCGCGGTGAATCCGGCATGGCGGTCGCCGCCGATGGCCGGCGCATCGCCTATGGCGACCTCGCCACGGCCGCCGCCGCCATCGACGCGCCGACCAGCGCGCCGCCGGTGAAGCAGGCCGAACGCTACAAGCTCATCGGCCAGCCCGCCGGCGACGTCGACGCGCGCGCCGTGGTCACCGGCACGCTGCGCTACGCCGCGGACGAAAACATCGGCGACCCCGTGGTCGCCGTGCTGGTGCGCTGCCCTTATCCGGGCGGCACGCTGGACCAGGCCGACCGCGCCGCGGCGACGGCGATCGAAGGCGTCTACGCCGTGGTCGAGGTCACCCCGGAGCAGGGCCAGCAGGCCGGCATGGCGGCGCAGGTGCCCGCGCTGGCCGTGATCGCCACCGACACCTGGTGCGCGCTGAAGGGCCGCGATGCGCTGAAGGCCACGTGGAAGCCGGGCGCAAACCAGGAGCCCTCCAGCGGCGACCTGGAAAAGAAGGCGCTCGCCCTTTTCGACGATGAAACGGCCACGCCCAACACCGTGCGCAACGATGGCGACGTCGCCACCGCGCGCAAGAAGGCCGCACGCGCCCTCGAAGCGACATATGTGCAGCCCTGGGTGGCGCATGCCACTGCCGAGACCCCGAATTGCCTCGTCCGCCTCGACCCGGACACGAGCGTGACCGTCATTGCCGCGACGCAGTCGCCGCGCCAGGTCTACTCCGTCGTGCAGCGGATGACCGGCTTCCGGCCCGACCAGATCGACATCCGCGTGCCACGCGGCGGCGGTGGTTTCGGCCGTCGCCTCGAGCAGGACTACATCGCCGAAGCGATGGCGATCGCACTGGCCGCCAAGCCCAAGGACATCCAGAACCGTCCCGTGCGCGTGCTCTGGATGCGCGACGACGACCTCACCCACGATTACTACCGGCCGTTCACCGTCCATCGCCTCAATGCGTCGATGGACAAGAAGAAGGGCATCACCGGCTGGCACCAACGCATGGCCAGCCCCTCGGCGCTCGCCAACCGCGGCACGCCGCCCGATCGCCTGTGGCAGTCGGAGCTGGTCGCCGACGCCCTGCCCGCCGGGCTGGTGCCGAACTACCGCAGCGACTACTTCGCGCTCGATTCGCAGCTTGCGCGCGGTGAATGGCGTGGCTCGCCGCACGTCAGCAACACCTTCGCCAGCGAGAGCTTCATCGACGAACTGGCGCATGCCGTCAACGCCAATCCGCTGGATTTCCGCCTTTCCCTGCTCGGCGATCCGCGCCAGCTCGCCTATAACAGCCGTGGCGGCCCGATCGACACCGCGCGCATGGCCAACGTGCTCAGGCTCGCCGCGGACAAGCTCGACTGGAGTCGCTGGCTGCGTAGCGAAAACGGCCTGGGCATCGCCTGCGCCTATGTGTTCGGCGCCTACGTCGCCCACGCGGTCGAAGTCGCCCCGACCCAGGACGGCATCGACATCCACCGCGTGGTCTGCGTGGCCGACGTGGGCCGTGCGGTCAATCCGCTGGGCCTGGCCGCCCAGCTGGAAGGCGCTAGCATGGATGCGCTGTCCACCGCCCTCAACCTGGCCATCACGGTGAAGGACGGTAAGGTGCAGCAGACGGGGTTCAAGGATTACCCCATCGCAGCGACCCAGCCGATGCCTTACGAGATCGAAACGGTGATCGTGCCGTCGACCGCCGACCCGGCGGGCGCCAGCGTGATCGGCGTGCCGTCGATGGCCCCCGCTCTCGCCAATGCCGTGTTCAGGGCCACCGCCGTCCGCGTGCGCAGGTTGCCCCTGCTACGCGAGCTGGCGCGCCTGCGCTAAACCCCTCCAAGGTCCCGAGGTACCGCATGTCCACCGCATCATTCACCTCGGGCCCCGCAACCCGGCGTACCGACGCCGACCTGATCGCCGGCAACAAGCGTTTCTACGATGCCCTGTGGGCCGACGCCCACCTCTGCGCGCCGGAGCGCTTCAACACCTGGCCGCTGGTGTCGGAGCTTGCCGCCAGGGCCAGCCGCCGGCTGGAAGTGGCGCCGGGCCTGCGTCCGCGGCTGCCGCTGGCGGATACCCAGTTCGTCGACCTCAGCCGCCCGGCGCTGGCCGAACTGCAGCGCAACGGCGCGCGGGTCGCCCACGCCATGATCGGCGCCCTGCCCTTCCGCGACGCCAGCTTCGACTTCACCTGCGCCTTCGACATCCTCGAGCACGTGGTGGACGACGAAGGCGCGCTGGGTGAGCTGGCCCGGGTGACCGCCCCGGGCGCCTCGCTGCTGATTTCCGTCCCGCTGCATCCCGAGGCCTGGACGGCGTTCGACGATTTCGTCGGCCATTACCGCCGGTACGAGCCCGAGGCCATCCGCGCCCTGCTCGGCCGGCACGGTTTCACGATCGAGCGCAGCGCCGTCTACGGCATGCAGCCCAAGTCGTCGAAGCTGCTCGACCTTGGCCAGTGGTTCCTCACCCACCAGCGCACCCGCGCGATGTGGTGGTACAACCGCGTGTTCATGCCGCTAGGCATGCGTTTCCAGAAGCCGCTGGACTTCAAACCGGGGTTCGATCCGGCACCGGGCGTGGACGAAGTCCTGCTGGTCTGCCGCAAGGCATCCGCTTAAATCGAGCAAAAACAGGGACTTTACATATGGCGCGGCGCAACTGGTTATGATGCGCCACCTCCCCGTCCCCCGGATTGAAGCGGCATGCTCTATCTCATGCACGAATGGCAACGCTCGATGCTCAGCCCGCTCTCCTACTGGGCCGAGGCGGGTGCGAAAATGTTTGGCGACCTGGCCAGCCCGTTTGCCCGCATGCCTGGCGCGGATCGCGCCGCGGCGGGCTACGAGCTCATGTACCGCCTTGGCAAGGCCTACGAGAAGCCCGAGTTCGACATCCACAGCGTGCACGCCCACGGCCACGACGTCGCGATCGTAGAACAGGTGGCGATGAGCAAGCCGTTCTGCACGCTGAAGCGCTTCAAGCGCTTCTCGGACGACCAGGCTACCGTGGACACCATGAAGAACGACCCGGCCGTGCTTGTCGTGGCCCCGCTGTCCGGCCACCACAGCACGTTGCTGCGCGACACGGTGCGTACGCTGCTGCGCGACCACAAGGTGTACATCACCGACTGGGTCGACGCGCGCATGGTGCCGACCGACGAAGGTTCGTTCTCGCTGGCCGACTACGTCTCCTACATCGAAGAATTCATCCGCCACGTCGGCGTGCATCGCGCGCACGTGGTGTCGGTGTGCCAGCCGACCGTGCCGGTGCTGGCCGCGGTGTCGCTGATGGCCGCGCGCGGCGAAGCCACGCCGGCCACGCTGACCCTGATGGGCGGCCCGATCGACACGCGCAAGAGCCCGACCAGCGTGGACAACCTGGCCACCACGCGTCCGCTGTCGTGGTTCCGCAACCAGCTGATCCACAAGGTGCCCTACCAGTACCCGGGCGCCGGCCGCGACGTGTATCCCGGCTTCCTGCAGCATGCCGGCTTCCTCGCGATGAACCCCAGCCGCCACGTCATGTCGCACTGGGATTTCTACGAGAACCTGCGCAAGGGCGACCTCGACGACGCCGAGCAGCATCGCAAGTTCTACGATGAGTACAACGCCGTGCTCGACATGCCGGCCGAGTACTACCTCGACACGATCGAAACCGTGTTCCAGGAACACCGCCTGCCCAAGGGCACCTGGGACGTGCACGGCGAACGCGTGCAGCCGGCGAAGATCAAGGACACCGCGCTGCTCACCATCGAAGGCGAGCTCGACGACATCTCCGGCCTCGGCCAGACCGAAGCCGCGCACGGCCTGTGCAAGGGCATTCCGAAGAAGCGCAAGAAGCACCTGATCATCGAAGGCGCCGGCCACTACGGCATCTTCAGCGGCCGCCGCTGGCGCGACGTGGTCTACCCCGATGTACGCGACTTCATCCGCGCGTACGACAAGGGCAACAGCAACACCGGCGAGAAAGGGCTGCGCAAGGCGTGATGGTGTAACTGCGTGGGATGGGTGGTCGTGGTGGCCATCGCGCGCAGGCGCGCTCCTACAAAAGCAGGGCGCCGAGGGTGGCCATCACGACGAAGAACGGCACGGACCACAGGTGGAACGTGCCCCACGCTTTCTTCTCGCCGAGCAGCCGCAGTGCGATCAGGTTCGCCAGCGAGCCGAGGATGAAGCCGAAGCCGCCCAGGTTCACGCTCCACGCGAGCGTGCGCCAGTCGTGTGAGTACTCGGCCAGCAGGATCGCTGCGGGGACATTGCTGACCACCTGGGACGCCAGCGCACCCGTCGCGAACAGGTGCATCGGTTGCTGCAGGTCGAGCGCGCCCAGCCAGCCCTTCACGATGCCCAGCCCGGCCAGTGAGCGCAGGTCGATGAACATCAGCACGAAGGTCAGCAGCAGGCCCCAGTCGATCGCGCCGAGGATGTGCCGGCGAAACAGCGCGAAGACCGCGACCACGCCGGCGAGACCCCACGCCACGTGGTGGGTATCGGCCAGCACCAGGAACGGAATGTAGAGCAGCGCGGCGACGATCAGCATGGGCTGATCGAGCCGCTCGTCCGCGTGGTCGTGCGCCTCCAGGCGCGTGCCCGGGAACGCGATCGCCGTCAGCGCCAGCAGCAACACCATGGCAATGGCGACCACCGGCAGCATGGCCCATACGAAGCCACCGAAGCCGATGCCCCATTGCTGCCACAGGAACAGGTTCTGCGGGTTGCCGATCGGCGTGAGCATCGATCCGGCATTGACCGCCAGCGCCTCGAAAACCACCAGCCGCGTGGCCGGCATGCGTGCGATCCGGCAAATGCTGAGCGTGAGCGGGACCATCACGAACAGCGATACGTCGTTGGTCAGCAGCATCGACAGCACGGCCGTCGCGGCGACCAGGCCCAGCGCGGCCATGCGTCGGGTCGCTGTGCGATCGATCAGCCAGCGTCCGGCATGGCCAAGCGCACCGCTCTGCTCCACCGCCTTGGTCAGGATCAACAGGCCAGTCAGTGCGGCGATGGTGGGCCAGTCGACCAGCGACGGCCAGGCCAGCACGCGCGACGGCGCGGCCACCGCGAAAACGATGGCCACGCCAAGCAACACAAGGAAAAACACATCGCGGCGGAGGTTCCGCAGCGACTCAGGCAACCACGTCATCCGATCGATCCCAGCCAGGCGCTGCCGCATCTTAACGGCAGGATCGTGATCCCGCCGTGCGAACCACCGCCCCGCCCCCTTGTAGGAGCGCGCCTGCGCGCGATCCCACCCGGGACCTCACCTGGGACCTCATCCGCGACTCACCCGCACGACGTCCCTCAGCGCAACTTCTCCGGCAAATCCATCTTCCCCGTCACGCCCTTCCGGTCGACATCGCCGCTACCCACCGTGCGGATCGTGAGGTTGCCCTTCACGCCATCCACGTCGATGTCGCCGGAGCCGACCGTACCGACCTCGACGTCGCCGGTGATGTCGACCAGCTTCGCATCGCCCGAGCCCACGGTGCCGATCTTCACGCCACCGGTGATCTGGTGGGCTTCGAAGTCGCCCGAACCGACGGTGTCGATCTTCACCGGGCCGCTGCGCGACACCTTCAGGTCACCCGAGCCCACCGTGCCGCTTACCGCGCCACGCACGCCTTCGACGTCGAGATCGCCCGAGCCGACGCTGCTTTCGAGCGACGCCACGTTGCGCACGTGCGCATCGCCCGAACCCACGTTGACCGTCACCGGCAGGTTGCCCGGCACGCTTGCATCGACTTTCAGGTAACCGTAGCTGCCGCCGCTGAAGTGGAACCAGCCACCCTGGCGCTTGTCCTTCAGTTCGACCACGAGCGTATCGCCCTGCTTGGACTGCTCGACGACGAGGTTGTCGAGGATGTCCTGCGCGGACGCGCAGGCGCGGCCATGTACGGAAGGCTTGCCACCCGCCGCGCCATCGACGGTGAGGTCGTGCGAGTTCGTCACGAAGCGGACGCTGTGCACGCCGGCCAGGTCGAGGTCCAGGTTGCGATCTGCATGGAACTTGCACTGCGGTTCGTCGGCGGCCATGGCGGCGGCGGGCGCGAGCAGCAGCGCGGCAAGGAAGAGATGACGCATGGGTGGTGCCCTCCAATAGTGGTGACGCGGTGTCCCGGTCATGGATGCCGCCCGGGGGCAAAAGGTTGCACGGCGTTATTTCCCACGAAACTGACCGGCGGGCAACAAGGTCGTCAACCGACCGCGCCGAGCCACGTTTTTCCCCGTGCAAGTCCAACCCGGAGAAACACCACATGCAACGCAAGACCCTGCTCGTTAGCGCCGCTTCCCTTCTCCTTGCCGGCTCGGCCGCCTTCGCTTTCGCGCAGGATGCCGCCCCCAAGGCCCCCGCCGCCCCGGCGGCCAAGTCTGCCCAGAACGGCCCGCAGCGCGACGGCGGCCAGAAGTGGGGCCACGGTGGCCCCGGCGGTGATCGCGGCCATTGGGGCCACGGTCGCGGCCACGGCGCCGAAATGGGCGGTGTCATCGGTGACCTGCGTGGCCTTGAGCGCCTGTACATCATGAGCGGCCGCCAGAAAGAGCTGCCGGCGCTGTACAACGACGTGCTGGCCAAGTCGCAGAACCCGATGGTGCGCGACTACGCCTACCGCCACCTCGCCCGCGCACAGATGGCCCCGAGCAACGTCGACGGCGCGATCGCCACGATGAAGAAGAGCCTCGACGAAAGCCTCGCCAACGACCAGAAGCGCCACCAGGAAATGGAAGCGTTCAAGGCCCGCATGCAACAGCGCGCCGACGCCTCCAAGTAAAACGTAACGTGTAGGAGCGCGCCTGCGCGCGAATGAAACAACACGCGCTCGCGCGCTCCTCATGAAACGTGCGCCTGTAACACGCTTGATTACGCCTGCCCTTGTGGTGGGCGTTTTTTTATGGGGTTGTGTGTCGAGTAGATGCAGATTACTGCATGTAGTAAATGCAGGGTTTTCGTATGCGGGGATCGCGCGCAGACGCGCTCCTACATTAGCTCTCTTGCTGTTTGACTCGGCGCCAGAGGTCTTCCTGCTCGCCGAGGCTGTACGACGACATCGTCTTCCCTTCGCCTTCGGCCAGCGCTTCCATCGCGCGGAACCGGCGCTCGAACTTCTGGTTCGCGCCGCGCAATGCACGCGATACGTCGACCTTCGCATGCCGGGCCAGGTTGGCCGCGACGAACAACAGGTCGCCGATCTCGTCGGCCACGCGTTCTTCGTCCGCGCCGTGTTCGAACTCGTGGCGTACTTCGTCAAGCTCCTCGGCAAGCTTAGCCAGCACCGGCTTGTAATCGGGCCAGTCGAAACCGGTATTCGCCGCGCGTTTCTGCAGCTTCACCGCACGCTGCCATTCGGGCAGCCCACGCGAGATGCCGGCGAGCGCGCTGTGGTCGTCGCCACCCTTCGCCTTGCGTTCTTCCGCTTTCAGTCGATCCCAGTCGCGCGAACGCGCCGCGTCGCTCTCGTGCGACACGTCGGAAAAGACGTGGGGATGTCGGCGAATCATCTTGTCGCAGATCGCCTCGACGACATCGCCGAAGGCAAAGTCGCCCGCTTCTTCCGCCATCCGCGCATGGAAGACCACCTGCAGCAACAGGTCGCCGAGTTCATCGCGCAGGTCGTGCATGTCGTGGCGGTCGATCGCATCGGCCACCTCGTACGCTTCCTCGATCGTGTACGGCGCGATGCTGGCGAAATCCTGCTTCACGTCCCAGGGGCAACCATCGGCGGGATCGCGCAGGCGCGCCATGATCGCGATGAGGTCGTCCACGGGTCGGGCCATGCGTCAGGTATCCGGGTCGATGAGGCGGGCGGCCCAGTCGATGCTGGTGTCGCCGCAGGCGATGAATTCAGGATTGATCAGCGAATCGCGGGTGTTGTAACGGAACGGGCGACCGGCTAGGTCGAGCACCGCGCCACCGGCCTCTTCGAGCACGCACTGGGCGGCGGCGGTATCCCACTCGGAGGTCGCGCCAAGGCGCAGGTAGACGTCGGCATCGCCACGGGCGATCACGCAGAACTTTAGCGACGAACCGAGCGCGAAGGTCTCGTGCTCGCCGAGGCGATCAAGCAGGGTGGCGGCGCGGACACCGGCGTGCGAGCGGCTACCGGTGACGCGCAGCAACGCCGGCGCGCGCCGTGCGTGGATCGTTTCGCGCGGCGCGCCCTGCGTGCGTTCGCGCCACGCGCCATGGCCCTGGGCCGCGGCGTACAGGTCACCGGTGACCGGCGCCAGCACGACGCCGAGCACGCTGCGATGGTCTTCGATCAGGGCGATGTTCACGCTGAACTCGCCGTTGCGCTTGACGAATTCACGGGTGCCGTCCAGCGGATCGACCAGCCAGTAACGGCGCCAGGTACGGCGTTCGGACCAGGGTGCCGCGAGGGCCTCCTCGGAAATCACCGGCACGCCCGGCGCGATCGCCTGCAGGCGCGCGGCGATCACCGCCTGCGCGGCGAGGTCGGCCGCGGTGACGGGTGATTCGTCTTCCTTCTGGATGACTTCGAAATCCTGCGCGTAGATCGCGAGGATGGCCTCGGCGGCCTCGCGCGCGATGGCGCAGACCTCGTCCAGGCAGGCGTGCGGGCGCGGCGCGCTCACGCCGGTTTGTAGCGGCCGGCGAGGTACTCGCGGGCCATGAACAGGGCGGCGATGGAACGCCCTTCGGTGACATCGTCCCTGGCCAGCAGCTCGTGCAGCTGGTCCATGCGCCACGGCACCACTTCGAGCTCTTCGGGCTCGTCGCCCTCCAGCCGCTCGGGGTAGAGGTCCTGGGCCAGCACGACGTGGGCCAGGTGGGTCATGTAGGAAGGCGACAGCGACAGCGTGCCGAGGATCTTCAGCTTGCGCGCGCCATAACCCACTTCTTCCTTCAGCTCGCGGTTCGCGCCCTGCTCGGTGGTTTCGTCGCGATCCAGCCGGCCCTTGGGCACGCCCAGCTCGTAGCGATCCACGCCGACGCCGTATTCGCGCACCAGCAGCACCGTTTCCGGATCGCGCATGGCGACGATCAGCACGGCACCGAAGCCGGTGCCCTTGAGCCGCTCGTACGTGCGGCGCTCGCCGTTGGAGAACTCCAGGTCCACGTGCTCCACCTTGCGGAGGGCACTGTCCGGTGCGTCGCGTGTCGCGAGGATCGTGGGGCGCTTGTTCATTCCCCGATTGTAACGCCGCGGAGCCGCGCGAGCGCCTCGGCGTGGATCGCCGGGGTTCCTGCAAGGATCCCGCGCGTGTCGAGGCCGATCGGGCCGCCATCGAGATCGGTGAAGACGCCACCCGCTTCGCGGACGATGACCGCCAGCGCGGCGATGTCGAGGATGTTCACGTCCGACTCGAGGACGAGGTCGACGCCGCCGCGTGCCAGCAGGTGGTAATGGCAGAAATCGCCGTAGCCGCGGATCCGGTTGCTGTCCTGAATCAGGCCGGCCAGCACGTTCCAGCGGGCGTCGCGCGTCAGCGTCTTCACGTTGCCGGTGGAGATCACCGCCTGCGCGATCGCCGCGGTGTCGGCCACCTGCACGCGCTCGCCATCGAGGAAGGCACCGCGACCCTTCACCGCCCACATCCGCTCGCCGTATACCGGCGCGGACGATACGCCGAGCACCAGCTCGCCCTTGTGCATCAGCGCGATTTCCGTCGCGAAGAACGGGGTGCGACGGACGAAGCTCTTGGTGCCATCCAGTGGATCGACCAGCCAGAGCCAGTCACGCGCGGTGTCGTCGGCGCCGTATTCCTCGCCGTAGATGCCTGCCTCGGGCAGCGCACGGGCGAGGATCTCGCGGATGGCCAGTTCGGCCTCGCGGTCGGCCACGGTCACCGGCGTGTCGTCGCCCTTGGTGATCACGTCCACGCCCGAGCGCCAGTAGTGCAGGATGATGTCGGCCGCGGCGCCCGCGGCGTCACGGGCCGCGGCGAGGGCTTTGTCGAGCGTATCGGTCATGGGTTGGCCGCCGGTGCGAGCCCGGCCTTGCGGGCCAGGATAACGGAGCCGTCCGGCCCGACGGGGCCGAAACGGGCGATCAGGTGGTTGAGCGCGCTGTCGCTGATCCGTGGGGCCAGCTTGCCGTCCATGCGCCAGCCCAGCGGCGACGCCGCGACCCGCGCATCGACGGCGAGCGAGCCCTGGCCATCGTCGGCCAGCGAGGCGCGCAGCACGCCGCCGGTGGAGCTGGCCCGGAAGGCGAGGCCGCCCAGGGTGACGTGGCCTTCCGGCGTCTTCACCGCCGCGGCGTGCCAGTCGACCTGCGCGTCCAGCCCGACCGGCCAGTTGCCCTGCAATTCGGCGTGGGCGACCTTGCCTTCGATCACGCCGACCGGCACCAGCTCGCGCGGCAGCGATGGCCCCGCGACGGCGGCGGCATCGAGGCGGAAATCCACGTCGCGCCAGGCCACGCGGTCGGCCTGGGTCCGCTCCATGTGGCCGTCGAAGCGACCGGCGCGGCCGTTCATATGGATGTCCAGGTGGGTGCGGCCGAGGATCACGTCACGGCCCAGGTGCCACGTCGCGGCGCCCAGCTCCAGGCCCTCGCGCGTGGCCACCCGGCCCGCGCGGCCATCCCAGACAGTGCCCGAGAGGTCTTCCAGCACCAGGCCTTTCGCACGCTGCGCCACGAAGGGCACCGCCACGCTGGCCGGGAGGAACCAGTAGAACAGGCCGGCGGCGAGCACCAGCAGGAGAATGAGCAGGCCGATACGGCGTAACCACTTCAATCCATCACCTCGACGCAAAACTTGAGGAGCGGGGGCGCCGGGGCGATCATGGGCGGATGACTAACGCCCTTTTCGCCGCCCCGGCGGCCGACGCGCTGGTGGCGCGCGACCTCTCCGTCCTCTGGCACCCGTGCACCCAGATGCACGACCACGAAACCCTGCCCATGGTACCCGTCGTTCGCGGCGAAGGGGCATGGCTGGTCGGCGCCGATGGCCGCCGCTACCTCGACGCGGTCAGCTCGTGGTGGACCAACCTGTTCGGCCACGCGGAGCCGCGCATCGCCGGCGCACTGAAGGACCAGCTCGACCGGCTGGAACACGTGATCTTCGCCGGCTTCACCCACGAGCCCGCCGTGGAGCTCGCCGAAGAACTGGTCCGGATCACCCCGCCGGGGCTCGAGCGCGTGTTCCTCGCCGACAACGGCTCGGCCGCGATCGAAGTGGCGTTGAAGATGAGCTTCCACTACTGGCTCAATCGCGGCCACGGCGAGAAGACCCGCTTCATCGCCCTGACCGGCAGTTACCACGGCGAGACGCTCGGTGCGCTGTCGGTCAGCGACGTGGCGCTGTATCGCAAGACCTATGCACCGCTATTGCTCACCCCCGAACTCGCGCCCTCGCCGGACACCTATGAAGGCGAGCCCGGCGAGACGCCCGCCGACATCGCCACGCGCCGCCTGGGCGAGATGCGCACGCTGCTCGAACGGCATGCGCACGAAACCTGCGCGGTGATCGTCGAGCCACTGGTGCAGTGCGCTGGTGGCATGCGCATGTACCACCCCTCGTACCTCACCGGCCTGCGCGCGTTGTGCGACGAGTTCGACGTGCACTTCATCGCGGACGAAATCGCCGTGGGTTTCGGCCGTACGGGCACGCTGTTCGCCTGTGAGCAGGCCGGCGTGTCGCCGGACTTCATGTGCCTTTCCAAAGGCCTCACCGGCGGCTTCATGCCGCTGTCCGCCGTGGTCACCACGCAGGACGTGTACCAGGCGTTCTACGCGGAATACAACGCGGGCAAGGCCTTCCTGCATTCGCACAGCTACACCGGCAACCCGCTGGCCTGCCGTGCGGCGACGGCCACCCTGCAGATCTTCCGCGACAACCCGGTGCTCGAACGCAACCGCGTGCTGGCCGCGCACATGGCCACGCGCATCGCGCCGCTGCGCGATCATCCGAACGTGGCCGACGTGCGCCAGACCGGCATGATCGCGGCGGTCGAACTGGTCGCCGACAAGGCCACGCGCACGCCCTTCCCCGCCGCCGATCGGCGCGGTCTGCGCGTCTACCGGCACGGCCTGGAAAACGGCGCGCTGCTGCGTCCGCTGGGCAACATCGTGTACTTCATGCCGCCGTACGTGATCAGCGAAGAAGAACTCGACTTCATGGTCGAGACCGCGATCGCGGGTATCGCGAAAGCCGTGGCCTGAGACGGGGGCGGGCTAGATCCGCGACAGGCCGACGGGAAGGTCGCCAAGCCGGGCCATCTCGCCGTCTTCGAACAGCTCCGGGTCGTCGAGGTAGGCCATGGCGAAGTCGTGCGAGTCGGCGCCCCAGAACAGCTCGCCATTGATCGCGAGGGTGGGCACGCCGAACAGCTTCTCTTCCATGGCCAGTTCGAAGTTTGCCTGCAGCGCCGCCTTCACGGCCGGGGCCGAGAGCGCTTCGCGCAGGTCGGTGATGCCGAACGAAGCAGCAAGCGGCGCCAGCGCCTCGGCGGTGTCGGCCGCGCGGCCGTGCGCCCAGATCCATTCGTAGATGGCGCCGACCACTTCCAGCGTATTGCCCGCGGCGATGCACAGGCGCAGCGCCGGCAATGGGTTGAACGGATGGGTGGGCGGGAAGCGCAGCGGCATGCCCGCCTCGCGTGCGCGCCACAGGGCGTAGCGGTAGGTGAACTCGCGCTTGCACGGGATTTCCGCGGGACCCAGGTGGTTCATCTGCTTGAGCAGCGCGCCGAACAGGATCGGCCGCAACACCACCTGGCGCGTGCCGGCCAGCTCACGGATGGCGGGCCACTGCAGCCAGCAGAAGGGCGACACGAAGTCGAAGTACCAGGCGATCGGCATGCACGGGCTCCTTCGGATACGCAACGACGATAGCCGCCCACGCAGCCCGGTACAATGGATGTTCCGTGACACAGGCCCCAGCATGCGCACCATCCGCATCCATGTCGACCAGCCCCTGGCCAGCGGCCAGGAGATCGCCCTGCCCGGCCAGGCCGGCGAGCACGTCGCGCGCGTGCTGCGCATGCAGGCGGGGGATCCCGTCGTGCTGTTTTCCGGCAACGAGGCCGTGGAGTTCGATGCCACGCTGGCCAGCGTGGGCAAGCGCGAGGTGGTCGCGCTGGTCGGCGCGGCGCGCACGCTGGACAACGAGTCGCCGCTTGAGCTGACCCTTGCGCAGGGCGTGGCGCGTGGCGAGAAGATGGACCTGATCGTGCAGAAGGCGACCGAGCTGGGGATTGCCCGGATCGTGCCGATCATCACCGAGCGTTCGGAAGTGAAACTGGATGCGGCGCGTGCGGAGAAGCGCCTGTTGCACTGGCGTGCCGTGGCGGCGAGTGCGTGTGAGCAGTCGGGCCGGGCGAAGGTGCCGGTGGTCGAGCCTGCGTTGGCGCTTGGGGCGTGGCTTGCGTCGCTGGGCGATGGTGGTCCGATGCGCCTGGCGTTGTTGCCGGAGGGTGATCGTCGTCCGGCGGAGCTGGCGCTGGCTGGCCCGGCGATCATTGCGATCGGTCCGGAGGGTGGTTTTGGCGAGCGTGATCGCGCGGCGCTGGCGTCGGCGGGTTTCGCTGGCCTGAAGCTGGGTCCGCGCATCCTGCGTACCGAGACCGCCGGTCTCGCCGCCATCGCGATGCTCCAGGCCCTCTACGGCGACATCTGACCCCCACCCCGCATCGCCCGCCCTGTAGGAGCGCGCCTGCGCGCGATTGGCCGTGCCCGTCATGTCCGACCTCCCCACGGCGCTCGAACCTGCACGCAGGACAGCCCTCGGTGCCTACCCTCGCTGCTCAGACAGGTCCTCCGCGCTCGACAAGGTTGGCCGCAGCCGCGGCCCATGTACTTATTGGCCTGCGGCCGCTCGCTTGTGCGGAACTCGCCTCGAGGGTAGCCACCGAGGGCTCTCTTCATTCTTGCCGCGAGCTGGGTGGGAAAGCGGCGGCACCGACCACCCCTGACGCAGCGGCGGCTCTTGTAGGAGCGCGCCTGCGCGCGAATGGAAAACATGGCGGCGCAGCCGCAGCATTGCACTGCGCGGTAGCATGGCAGCGAGTTGGAACGCTGAATCGAACACGCAAACACACCCACACATCGCTGGAGTCCAGGGAATGCACATCAGCCAGATCGCCTCGCGACGCTTTGCCACCGCACTCGCGTTGGGCATCGCCGTCACCACCGCCGCTGCAGTAACGCCCGTGTTGGCGACCACGCCTGCCGCTGCCTCGCCGGCCCACCCGCTCACCTCCAACCCCACGCTCACCGCGATCGAAGCGGCGGACCAGGCTGACCGCGAGGCGGGTTCGAATGCCATCGACTGGACCGTCGTAGGCAAACACGACGCGTTGCGTCGTACGCAGGTGATGCAACTGCTGCAGGCCGGGGACATTCGCACGGCGGACGACTACCTCAACGCCGCGGTGGTCTTCCAGCACGGTGACGACATCGCCGACACACGCCTCGCCCTCGCCCTCGCCACCACCGCCGCGCGGATCGATCCGGCGAACAAAGACGCCGGCATCCTCGCCGCGCAGGCGTGGGATCGCATCCTGGTCAAAAGCGGCAAGCCACAGTGGTACGGCACGCAGTTCGCACGCGACAAGGCCACCGGCAAGTGGGCGATCAGTGCGATCGAACCCGGCGTCGTTACCGAGGAACAGCGCGAGGCGATGGGTTTGCCGACGCTTGCGCAGACGCAGGCGCATATCGATGCGATGAATGGTCGGAAGTAAGGCGCAGGGCGGAAGTTTCTATTTGCGTGCATCTGGGGTTCGGTTGCGCTGCGGTTTTTTCCGTTCGCGCGCAGGCGCGCTCCTACACGAGTCGCCGTAGCGTCAGACCGTCCAAACCGGATAGCGGGAACGTGCAAGAACAGCCCTCGGCGCCTACCCTCGAGGCGAGTTCCGCACAAGTGAGCGGCCGTAGGCCGATTAAGTACATGGGCCGCGGCTGCGGCCAACCTTATCGAGCGCGGAGGACCTGTCTGAGCAGCGAGGGTAGGCGCCGAGGGCTGGTCCTGCGACGACGCCCGAGCGCTGCGGCGACGCTCGGGTAGGCGCCGAGGGCTGGTCCTGCGAGCACGCCCGAGCGCCGCGGGGAGTTTGGATGGAACGGTAACCCCAATCGCGCGCGGGCGCGCTCCTACGGGGGTGGGAGGGTGGTGGCGATTCGGTGCATGACTTCGGGCGTCAGGAGGGGCACGGCGTCCAGCGCCTTCAGGTTCTCCTCGAGCTGGTGGCGCTTGCTCGCGCCCAGGATCACCGACGACACATGCGGATTCTTCAGGCACCACGCCAGCGACAGCCGCGCCAGCGGGATGCCGAGATCATCGGCGATCGGCGCCAACGCACGCACCGTCTTCAACTGCGCCCCATCGTTCTCCAGCAACGCATCGCGCAACCACGCATAGTCCGCATGGCCCAGCCGCGAATCGTCCGGCACGCCATCGTTGTACTTGCCCGTCAGCAAGCCCGACGCCAGCGGCGACCAGATCGTCGTGCCCATGCCATGCTCGCGATACAACGACGCGTACTCACGCTCCACGCGATCGCGATGCAACAGGTTGTACTGCGGCTGCTCCATCGATGGCGCGACCAGGTGGTGCTCACGCGCCACCCGATGCGCCTCGGCGATCAGCTCCGCCGGCCACTCGCTCGTGCCCCAGTACAACACCTTGCCCTGGCGGACCAGCGTATCCATCGCCAGCACCGTCTCCGCCACTGGCGTCTCCGGGTCGGGGCGATGGCAAAAGTACAGGTCCAGGTAATCCACCCGCAGGCGTTCCAGCGCCTGGTGGCACGCGTCGAACACATGCTTGCGCGACAGTCCGCGCTGGGTCGGCTTCGGGTCGCTGCTCGCGCCGAAATAGACCTTGCTCGACACGCAATACGCGTCACGCGGCAAGCGCAGGTCGGCGATCACGTCACCCATCAGCCGCTCGGCATCGCCGGCGTTGTAGGTCTCGGCGTTGTCGAAGAAGTTGATGCCGTTGTCGTAGGCCAGCGCGATCAGTTCACGCGCTTCGGAGCGACCGACCTGGCGGCCGAAGGTGACCCATGCGCCGTATGACAGCGCCGACAGCTTGAGGCCCGTAGAGCCGAGGCGACGGTATTCCATGGAAGTCTCCAGCAAACGTGGGGTGGATCGAACGGAAGCTCAGGCGAGCCGCGTATGCATGACATGGAACGCGATGAACTGGACCAGGTGCAGGGCTATGGCCGCGAACAGGCCGGCGATCACGTCGTCGAGCATGACGCCGAGGCCGCCCTTCACGCGACGGTCGAACCAGCCGATCGGCCACGGCTTCCACACGTCGAACACGCGGAACAGGACGAAGCCGAGCACCACCCACGCCAGCCCGGGGAACACGAGCACGGGCAGCAAGGCGATCCACTGGCCGACGAATTCATCCCAGACGAGGCTGCGGTGGTCGTCGACGCCGATCAGGCGACCCGCGACGTTGCACGCCCACACGCCCAGCGCGAACGAGGCCGCGATCAGCAGCAACCATGCCCACACCGGCATCGCGTGCAACGCCAGCCACGGCACGAGGGCGACGAGCGAACCCACCGTGCCCTGCGCGCGCGGCGCCAGGCCGGCACCGAAGCCGGTCGCGATCCATCCCGCGGGCGTCACCATCAGGCGCCGGCGGGCATCCGCGTCGAGGACGTATTTCGTGCTCATGCGAAGTGGTTCCAGCCGTCACGCGACGGCATGCGCGCCTCACCCGAGGCATCGATCACGCGGACACCGCTACCCTCGACGATGCGACCGATCCGCGTGGCGCCACCACCAACGCGGGCAAGGTCGGCGGCCACGTCGTTGGCCTTGTCGAACGGCACGGTGAAGCACAGCTCGTAGTCGTCCCCGCCCGACAGCGCGAAATCGATGGCGTCGGCATCATGGAAATGGGTCAGCATCGCGGACGAACGCGGCAGCATGGCGGCGTCGATCTCGGCGCCGACACCGCTCTGTTTGCAGATGTGACCGAGGTCGGCGACCAGGCCGTCGGAGATGTCGATGCATGCCGAGGCCTTGCCGCGCAGCGCCTGCCCCGCCGAGACGCGTGGCGTGGGCCGGTTCAAGCGCTCGACTAGGGTCGCGTACGGCGTGGCGTCGGCTTCGGCAAGGCAACGCAGGCCTGCTGCCGCATCGCCCAGCGTGCCGGTCACCATCACCGCGTCGCCCACGCGCGCGCCTGAACGCAACAGGGCTTCGCCTGGCGAGATGAAGCCATGCACCGTGACCGTCAACGTCAGCGGCCCGCGCGTGGTGTCGCCACCGACCAGGGCCAGCCGGTACGGCGTCGCCAGTTCGGCGAAACCGCGCGCGATGCCATCGATGAAGTCTTCGTCGGCGGACGGCAGGCTCAGGGCGAGCAAGGCCCACGCGGGCGTCGCGCCCATCGCGGCAAGGTCGGAAAGATTCACCGCCAGCGCCTTCCAGCCGATATCGGCCGGGGCGGTGCCCACCGGGAAATGCACGCCCTCGATCAGCGTATCGACGGCGATGGCCAGTTCGCGCCCGGCGGGGACGGCGACGACGGCGGCGTCGTCGCCGATGCCGGTCACCACGTCGTCGCGGTGGACGTCGGTGTGCCGGCGGATGCGGTCGATCAGGTCGAATTCCATGCGTGCTCTCTCAGCGCGCAAGATTCGCGCGGGGTGGTCAGTTTCGCTTCTCGGCCGTACGCCAGTGCGTCGCGAGTTTGTCGAGCACGCCGTTCACATAGCTATGGCCATGGTCGGCACCGAAGCGCTTGGTGGCTTCCACCGCTTCGTTGATCACCACGCGGTAGGGCACGTCCGGGCGGTATTTCAGCTCGTAGGCACCCATCCGCAGCGCGGCGCGCTCGATCGGGTCGATCTGGCTGACCTCGCGGTCGACGAACGGCTTGATGCCTTCGTCCAGTTCCTTCACGTGCTGCTCGACGCCGCGCAGGAGGTCTTCGAAGTACTCCTGGTCGGCCACCTGCATGTCCTGCTCGTGGCGGAACTGTTCGATGACGTTACCCATCTTGGCGCCACCGACCTGCCATGCGTACAGGGCCTGCAGGGCGCGGCGACGGGCGCGCGAGCGGGCGGCGAGGTCGATGCCGTGGGGAGGTTGGCTGTTCATTTACCGAGCTTCGCGTAGAGGTTGACCATTTCGATCGCGACCATGGCCGCGTCGGCACCCTTGTTACCGGCCTTGGTGCCGGCGCGCTCGATGGCCTGCTCGATGCTGTCGGTGGTGAGCACGCCGAAGGCGACCGGCACGCCGGAGGCGTAGGCGGCCTGGCCGAGGCCCTTGGCGGCTTCGCCGGCCACGTAGTCGAAATGCGGGGTGGAGCCGCGGATGACCGCGCCGAGGCCGATCACGGCGGCGTACTTGCCCGAATCGGCGACCTTGTGCGCGGCCTGGGCGATTTCCCACGCGCCGGGCACGCGGATCAGGTCGATCGCGTCGTCCTTCACGCCATGGCGCACCAGCGTGTCGCGGGCGCCTTCGACGAGCGGCTCGACCACGAACGCATTGAAACGGCCAGCGACGATGGCGAAACGGCCCTTGGGGGTGGCGAAATCGCCTTCGATGATCTTCATGGGGGTGTCCTGTGGGGCGGGTGGCCGCCGTGCGGCCGGTTATTTTACGGGGTTTTCGGTCGGGGGTGGCCGCTGAAAGCGAGCGTGGCGCGGCCCGCGGCCACGTCGAGGCGGCCGGCGACCCCAAAAGGCAGGGTGAACTTGGCGGGCGCGTGCCCGAACGGCAGGCCGCGGACCAGCGGGATGCCCGCCGCCGCGCCGATCCGTTCGAACGCCACGGAGAGGTCGTAGCCGTTGTCGTACTCGGCCACCCGGCAGCCGGTGAAGTCGCCCAGCAGCAGCGCTTTCTGCCGGCCAAGCACGCCGGCGTGGAGCAGGTGGTAGAGCATCCGCTCGACCCGGTACGGCGGTTCGGCGATGTCTTCGACGTAGAAGATGCCGCCGTCGACCTCGGGGAAATAGCTCGAGCCAACCAGGCTGGACAGCATCGCGAGGTTGCCACCCCAGATTGTGCCTTCCACGGCGAGGTCGGCGGTGTCCGGCGCGTCCCACGACGCGCTGGCCTGCGCACTGCCCAGCACCTGCCAGAAATGCTCCCAGGTCAGCGGGTCGCGCTCGGGCGCGCCGAAGTCGGCGAGCAGGGGGCCGCCGAGCGTGGCCACCCCGCTGCGCGCCAGCAGGGCGCACTGCAGGGCGGTGAAGTCGCTGTGCCCGACCAGGGCCAGCGGCGCGTCGCCCAGGCGGGCGCGCAGCCCGTCGTAGTCCAGCAGCGGCAGCACGGCATGGGCGCCGTAGCCGCCGCGGATGGCCAGCGCGACGTCCGGCAGGGGCACGGCGGGATCGGCCAGGGCGTTCAGGTCGGCGGCGCGGTCGGCGTCGGTCCCGGCGAAGCGCAGGTACTGGCGGTCGAGCACGTCCTGGCCGTGCACGCGGTGGCCCGCGGCTTCGATCCGTTCGATGCCGGTGCGCATCAGGCCAGGGTTGTGCGGGTAGCCGCCGGGGGCGATCAGGCGAATATCGTAGGAATCAGGCATGTCGGCAGTGTTAGCTGTCCTGCTCCACGACTTCAAGCCCGAAGCCGGCGATGCCGACGAACTTGCGCGGGGTGCCGATGACCCGGAGCCGCTTCACCCCGAGGTCGGCGAGGATCTGCGCGCCCAGCCCGAGCTGGCGCCACTCCTGGTCGTCCTTCGGCGCCGGCATCGGCTGCGCTTCACGGCGCAGGCGGGAAAGCAGGGCTTCCGGGGTGTCTTCGCCGGAGAGCACCAGCATGACCCCGCGGTCCTCGCCGGCGATGCGGCGCAACGCCTCGGTCACGGTCTGGCCCAGCTCGTCGCGCTTGAGGTGGAGCACGTCGGAGAGGGTGTTGCGCACGTGCACGCGGGTCAGCACCGGCTCGCCGTCATTGACGTTGCCGCGCGACAACGCGAAATGCAGGCCGCTGCGGATCGCATCGCGATAAGCCACCAGCCGGAACGGGCCGAACTCGGTGTCGACGTCTTCCTCGAACACCCGCTCGACGGTTTTCTCCGTTTCCAGGCGATAGCGGATGAGGTCGGCGATCGTGCCGATCTTCATGCCGTGCTTCGCCGCGAACAGCTCCAGCTCGGGGCGCCGGGCCATCGAGCCATCGTCGTGGAGCACCTCGATGATCACGGCCGACGGGTCCAGGCCGGCCATGGCCGCGAGGTCGCAACCGGCCTCGGTGTGGCCCGCGCGGGTGAGCACGCCGCCCGGCTGTGCGGTCAGCGGAAACACATGGCCGGGCATGGTGATGTCGGAAGGCTTCGCATCCTTCGCCACGGCGACCTGCACGGTATGCGCGCGGTCATGCGCGGAGATGCCGGTGGTCACTCCTTCGGCCGCCTCGATCGAGACGGTGAAGTTGGTGTGGTACGGCGAGTTGTTGTCGCTGACCATCGGCTTCAGGCCGAGCTGCCGCGTGCGCTGCTCGGTGAGGGTCAGGCAGAGCAGGCCGCGTGCCTCCCGAACCATGAAGTTCACGTCTTCCGGGCGCACCTTCTCGGCGGCCATGACGATGTCGCCTTCGTTCTCGCGGTCTTCGTCGTCGACCATGATGACCATGCGGCCATTGCGCAGGTCCTCGAGGATCTCGGGGATGGTATTGAATGCCATGGGTGCGCGTCCGGTCAGGCGAAGCCGTGCTGCTTCAGGAAAGCCTCGTCGAGGCGAGGCGGGCCACCGCTGGAAAGCAGCCGCTCCACGTAACGCGCCACGACGTCGACTTCGATATTCACGGCGTCGCCAGGGCGACGCGCCGCGAACGTCGTGTGTTCCACCGTATGCGGGATAAGGTTCACGCCGAAGCGATTGCCGTCCACTTCGTTCACGGTAAGGCTGGTGCCGTCGATGCAGACCGAGCCCTTGTGCGCGATGTAGCGGGCCAGTTCGCGCGGTACCTCGAAGGTCCAGCGCAGCGAACGGCCATCGGGGACGACGGAGACCACCTTGCCCGTGCCGTCCACGTGGCCGGAGACGAGGTGGCCACCGAGCCGGTCGGCCAGGCGCAGGGCTTTCTCGAGGTTCACCGCGTCGCCGGCCTTGTGCTTGCCGAGCGAGGTCATCGCGAGGGTCTCGTTGGAGACGTCGGCGGCGAAGCTGGCCGCGTCGAAGGCGATGACGGTGAGGCAGACGCCGGACACGGCGATGCTGTCGCCCAGGGCGACGTCGGCCATGTCGAGGGTGGTGGTGTCGACCACGAGGCGAACGTCGCCGCCGCGCGGTTCCAGCCGCGCGATGCGGCCGACGGCCTGGATGATGCCGGTGAACATGTCAGCAGCCTCCCGAGATTGAGGCCGCGACGGAACGCTGGGTTTTCATGAAACGTTTCCCGCTTAGGTTTGGCGAAAAACGCCCCAAGGCGCATGGCGTCGCACGCCCCACGGGGGGCGCACGATCACCGTCTTCTTTCATCCGGACTCTGACCGTCGGCTCCGGAGTCTGACCGGATCTGCTGACCTCCCGGCATGGGCCGGGAGCGCTCGCGGGCTCGTTCCCTTGCAGGAACCTACCGCCGGTGGGGAGTTTCACCCCGCCCTGAAGACGCTGTAATTGGTGCGGAGCATAACATGGGGCCCCCACGCCAAAAGAAAAGGCACTGGCACCAATCGCGCGCAGGCGCGCTCCTACACGGGCTGGTGGAGGACCTGGTCCATGACCCAGCTTGTGCGTGCCGCGGTCTCGCCGGTCGAGGGGCAGCTTCCGCGCCCCAGCAGCGCATCGACCACCGTCGCGATCAGCGGCTGCTGGATGTGCACGGGGTTGTCGACGCGCAGCTCGCGCACCACCCCGTCGGTCTCGACCCGGATCGGCCCGTCGCCAAAGGTGGCGAAGACCAGCCGCCCGCGGTCGCCGACGATCTCGACGCGGTCCTCGCGCCGGTCGGCGGCGAAGTTCCACAGGCCCGTGCCGGCCACGCCGCTATCGAACGCGAAGGCCATGGCGACCGTGTCTTCGGCGGGATAGGCGCCGAGCTGGTTACGTACCAGGCCGCGCACGTCGGCGATCGGGCCGAGCAGGAAGTCGAGGATGTCCAGCGTGTGGCAGCCGATGTCGACGAAGATGCCGCCGCCGGAGATCGCGGGTTGCACCGTCCAGGGCAGGTTCGCCCGGTCCTGGTAGCGCGCTTCGAAGGGATGGTGCAGCAACACGTTGACCAGTCGCGGCGTGCCGATCGCGCCTTCGGCGAGCAGCCGGGCGATCGTGGTGAAACGCGGCAGCGCGCGCCGGTAATACGCGACGAACACGGGTACGCCGGCCGCCCTGCCCGCCTCGACGATGTCGAGGCATTCGCGATGGTCCATCGCCATGGGCTTTTCGAGGTAAAGCGGCTTGCCCGCGGCGATGACCTTCAACGCGAATTCACGGTGGCTGGACGGCGGCGTCGCGACGTAGACCGCATCGACGCCCGGGTCGCCGACCAGGGCATCCGCGTCGTCGTACCAGCGGGCAATACCGTGGCGGTCGGCGTAATCGCGGGCCTTGTCGGCGTCCCGCCGCATCACCGCGACCAGCGACGAATCGGCGACTTTCGAGAACGCCGGGCCACTCTTCAGCTCGGTCACCGCGCCGCAGCCGACGATGCCCCAGCGCACGGCGTTCATGCGTGGACGGGACGCATCAGCAGGCGGGTATCGTCACCGACCTGGCGGCGGTCGACGGTCTCCAGTTTCCAGCGCGACGCCATGTCGTCCAGCGGCGGCAGGTGCAGCATCGGACGCGCCGCATGGCCAAGGAGCACCGGTGCGACGTAGATGAGCAACTCATCGGCCAGGCCTTCGGCGAGCAGCGCGCCGCACAGCACCGGGCCGGCCTCGACATGCACTTCGTTGACCTCGCGCCCGGCAAGCCAGTGCAATGCCGCGCGCAGGTCCAGGCCCTTCCCTGCCTCGCGCCGGATGGCGGCGCGGGCCACGCCTTCCAGGTGCGCGGGCACGCTTGCATCGGTCGCATGCAGCAACACCGTCGGTGCCGTCGCATCGAGCACGTGGAAGCCGGCCGGCGTACGCAGGTCGCTGTCGAGGATCGCCCGCAGGGGCGGCACGAACGCTTCGCCCTCCGGCAGGCGCACGGTCAGGCGCGGATCGTCGGCGAGGACGGTGCCGCTGGCGGAAAGAATGGCCGAGGCACGCGCGCGCCAGCGCTGCACGTCGGCGCGCGCCGCTTCACCGGTGATCCACTTGGACGAACCGTCGGCGAGCGCCGTGCGCCCGTCCAGGCTCATCGCCAGCTTGACGCGCACCCAGGGACGGCCGCGCTGGATCCGGCTGAAGAAGCCGACATTGATATCGTGCGCCGCATCGCGCATGAGGCCGATCTGCACGCCGATGCCCGCGGCACGCAGCTTCTCGATGCCCTTGCCGTCGACCTCGGTGAAGGGGTCTTCGTGCGCGATGACCACGCGGCCCACGCCAGCGGCGATCAGCGCATCCGCGCAGGGCGGCGTGCGGCCGTGATGCGCGCAAGGCTCAAGCGTGACGTAGGCGGTCGCGCCGCGTGCGGCCTCGCCGGCTTCGCGCAGGGCGAACACCTCGGCGTGCGGCTCGCCGGCCTTCGGGTGGAAACCGGTACCCAGCACCGTCTCGCCACGGGCGATGACGCAGCCCACGCGGGGATTCGGCTGGGTGGTATGCATGCCGCGCGCGGCGAGGCGCAGCGCATGGGCCATGTGGACATGGTCCATGGCCTGGAAGAACGGCCGCGACATCAGCCCTTGCGCCCGCGCCGTGCCGCCTCGAGCAGGGGCAGTTGCAGCCCTTCCAGCGACGGCAGGTCGCGTTCGAGCTTTTCGATCTCCTCGCGGAACGCGTGGACATCCTCGAAGCGCCGGTAGACCGACGCGAAGCGGACGTAGGCCACCTGGTCGAGCGCCTTGAGCTCGCGCATCACCAGTTCGCCAACCTGGCGGGACGGCACTTCGCGCTCGCCACAGCGACGCAGGTCGTTGGTGACCGCACGCATCGCGGCATCCACCGCATCGCTCGGGACGGGACGCTTCTGCAACGCACGCTCGAAGCTGACGCGCAGCTTGTGTTCGTCGAACGGCTCGCGACGATCGCCGGATTTGACGATCGCCGGGAGCTTCAGTTCAGCCGTTTCGAATGTATTGAAGCGTTCGCTGCACTGTGGGCACTCACGCCGGCGACGCACCGTACCGCCGTCTTCGGTGAGCCGGGAATCGATGACGCGGGTGTCTTCGTGCTGGCAGAACGGACAATGCATGGATTAGCCGTAGACGGGGAACTTCTTGCACTGGGCCGTGACCTTCTCGCGCACGGCGGCGATGACAGCGTCATCGTTCGGTGCGTCGAGCACGTCGCAGATCCAGTTCGCGAGCTCGATGGTGTCCGCTTCCTTGTACCCGCGGGTCGTGATCGCCGGCGTACCGACGCGCAGGCCCGAGGTGACGAACGGGGAACGCGGATCGTTCGGCACGGCATTCTTATTGACCGTGATGTGGGCCTTGCCCAGCGCAGCTTCCGCATCCTTGCCCGTGGCATCGCGACCGATCAGGTCGACCAGCATCAGGTGGTTTTCGGTGCCGCCGGAGACGACCTTGTAACCGCGCCCGATCAGCGTCTTCGCCATCGCCTTGGCATTGGCGACGACCTGCTTCTGGTACTCGGTGAAGGCCGGCTCGAGGGCTTCCTTGAACGCCACGGCCTTGGCCGCGATGACGTGCATCAGCGGGCCGCCCTGGATGCCCGGGAACACCACGGACTGCAGCTTCTTTTCGATCTCTTCGCCGAGGCCCTTGGCCACGATGATGCCGCCGCGCGGACCGCGCAGGGTCTTGTGCGTGGTCGAGGTCACGACGTGCGCGTGGTCCATCGGGCTCGGGTACACGCCGGCCGCGACCAGGCCAGCGATGTGCGCCATGTCGACGAACAGGTAGGCACCGACCTTGTCGGCGATGGCGCGGAAACGCGCCCAGTCCAGCACCTGCGAATACGCGGAGAAGCCGGCGACGATCATCTTCGGCTTGTGCTCGACGGCGAGCTTTTCCACTTCGTCGTAGTTGACCAGGCCGGTATCCGGGTCGATGCCGTACTGCACGGCGTTGAAGATCTTGCCCGACAGGTTGACCTTGGCGCCGTGGGTCAGGTGGCCGCCGTGGGCGAGGCTCATGCCCAGGATGGTGTCGCCCGGCTGCAGCAGCGCGAAGTAGACGGCCTGGTTGGCCTGCGAACCGGAGTGCGGCTGCACGTTGGCGTAGTCGGCACCGAACAGCTTCTTCAGGCGGTCGATCGCGAGCTTCTCGGCGATGTCGACGTACTCGCAGCCACCGTAGTAACGCTTGCCCGGGTAACCCTCGGCGTACTTGTTGGTCAGGCTCGAACCCTGGGCTTCCATGACGCGCGGGCTGGCGTAGTTCTCCGAGGCGATCAGCTCGACGTGATCTTCCTGGCGACGGGACTCGTCGGCGATGGCCTTGGCGAGTTCGTCGTCATAGCCGGCGATCGTTGCATCCTTCGGGAACATCTCAACCTCGTGGGACAGGTGGGGAAACAAGACCGAAAGTGTAGCGGTAGCGGCGATTTGCGGCCACTACCGCCCAATCTCAAGCACGACGCGACGGTGTTCAGTCGGCCAGCACGACGCCGCGGGCAGCCAGCTGCGCCGGATTCGGGCCGTGGCGGAGGTAGGAACGGATGTGCCGGCCGTTCTCCCCCGAGTAGGCGTAGCAGTCGGCATGGCCGTCGCCCCGGTCTGGCCACATGCTGGTGATGCATCGTCCCAGCAAGGGCCCCTGACGCGCCGCGTCGCCGTGCATGGCGCCCAGGGTGTGCCCGAATTCGTGGGCCACGATATTCACCCGTCCCGCGGTCGAGGCCATCGCCTCGGCGCCACCCTCGTAGGCGACGCCATTGGCACCCTTCATTGGCCGGTCGCGGCTGAGCAGCAGGAACTTGTGCTTGTAGGTCTTGCCGTGCGGCAGCCCGTGGAGCGCGGCATAGGCCGCCGCGGTGTTCTGCCAGTTTTCCAGGGCTTCCGGATAGCCGTAAGGCATGTCGGTCACGCCCGGGACGGCCTGGCGGTAGACCACCCTGATCTTCTCGACGGGCAGGACCGTCTTCGCCAGGTCGGCCAGCCACCAGGCGGCGAAGACGGCGTGGACGCGGCGCGGGGCGGCGCGCACGTCGTCGTGGATGAACACATGAAAGGTCGGCGAATACGCCAGGGGATCCTCGATGCTTCGTGCGATCCGGCGTGGGGCTGGCACCGCGGCCTCGCGCCATTCGGGGTCCGGCGCGAGGCCGCCGGGGCCGCGCACGGTATCGCGCAACAGCCGGCGGCTGCCAAGGGTGAATCCAAGAACATCGACGCCGTCCGACCGCGCGGTGGTGATATCGAGATAGGCGCCGATGCGGGTGATCACCACGGCCTCATCGTCAAGGCGCCCGCTGTAGAGATGGCCCTTCGGCATGCCGGGCATCTCGACCACGACATCCAGCCGCCCGGTGACGACCAGCCGCGGCGTGGCGCGACGCACCCGCCCCGACGGTGGCACGCCAGCGCTACCGAGGGAGAGCAGCTCCGGCAGGTCGAGCCGGGCGGGGAAACCTTCGGCCACGGCCCGGTCGAAACCTGCGACCACCCAAGGCAGTGGATCGTCGGGTGGCGGGCCAGGCTCGGCCCCCGCCCGACCGCAAAGAAAGCTGAGCATCAGCAAGGCGGTCAGTGCCGCACGGGCGCGGCGCTGTTTCAATGAACGGATGGAGCGCATCGATCGGATCCTTGGGAAATGCCGGGCGGCCCCCGACTGGCGCCGGCAAACCTAGGGCGATCGGCTCGGGGAAGGGGCGCCCAACGACGGCGCGCGCCCATCGCCTACGCGACGTGTCGTGCAGGGCGGACATTTGTCGCTGTTCCTGTGGGTGCAGGCCTACGTGCACTGTCGACATCCGCCTAGGGACCGGTTGCGCCGATATCGCTACGCTGCCTCGTGGACGCGGATCGTCCACCTCACCACCGGAAAGGATTTCCATGAAAACACCGACACTGTTGTTCGCCCTCGGCATGGCCACGTGCGCCACGAGCTTTCCTACCCTCGCCTTGCAGGTCCCGTGGGAGCCCGGCATCTATCCGGCCGTGCCGGTCGATGGCCCGCTCCAGCCCGTGGACCGGCACGGCGGCCCCAGGGACACATCGGCGCGCCCCCTGCACGTGTGGATCTTCGTCCACGACAGCGCGGGCGAGACGGACGCCGCGAAGTTCATGAACTGGTACGTCGACTGGTGGATCAAGGACATGGAAACCACCGTGGCGCCCGGCGTGCCGATCACGGTGTCGCTGCGCGCGCACGTCCCTGGGCTCACCGACATCGACTACCAGCGGGGCAAGGAGGACGATCGCCTGCGCGAGTTCCGCAACGCGGGCGGGGCCTACGCCAGGGCCGAGGGAGGCCGGGCCGATGCGATGAACAAGTTCGTGCTGTTCGTGGGCGCACCGCTGGCGAACTGGCCCAGCGGGACGTACGGAACCGCCGCGCCCACGCTGGACACGGCCATCGCCAGCAACCACGGCCACCGCTTCGTCTTCGCCCACGAGGTCGGCCACCTGCTCGGCGCGACCCACGAGGCCTCCGAACAACGCGCCTTCTGCACCACCAACATGGGCCGGATGGAGTTCGCCAAGCTGGGCTGCTACGTCTACACCAAGGCCAACGACCGCAAGATCCGCGATTACCTGCAAAGGGCCCGTTGACGCCGGGACGGGCCAGCGGGACGCACCCCTGGCCCGACCGTCAACACCTCGAACGATCCAGGGCCTCGCCGGCCCGATTCGGCGAATACGCCGACAAGGCAACGGGCTATGCGCTGACTCCATCGGCCGTCCGTGGAACCTAACTTTGCCAGCGCGCTCGTCGAAACTCCCCGCCGCCAGGACGCGTCCATGATCCAGCAAACCGGCTTCACATCGCTGCGCCAGAGCCTGGGAGGAGTCGCCCTCCTCCTCGCCGCCGCACTGGGCGGCCCTTCGCTTGCCCGCGGCGAAACCCGCCCTGGCGGCATTGACGTCTTCGTCTACGTCCACGACGAGATCGGCGCCTCGGACGAACGCCTGCGCAAACGGCACTTCGCCCCCTGGCTGAAGGAGATGCAGCGGCTGCTGCCCGAACGCCGCGTGGAGGTCCATCTCCGCCGCGACATCCCCGGGATTACCGACATCGCGTACGGCAAGATCGGGGCCTTGTTCGCATGGCGGAACGCGCTGGAAGCGTCGCCGCCGCCGGGAGAGACGCCGGGACTGCGGACACCGGGTCGCTACAACCTGCTGCTGGTCAAGCGGCGCTGGGTCTTTCCCGGCGCGGCCGGGGCGGCCATGCTGCACGGCGGCCCCTACGCTTTCGCCTCGATCACCCAGGGACCCTCCGTGCCCGCCCACGAGCTGGGCCATCTGCTGGGCGCCGACCACGACGCGGCCGCCCGGCGCCAGGATGGCTACCTCACCCAATGCGCGTCGCTCATGTGGCCCGAGGCCCGGGCGCTGCCCACGTGTTGGGGCTACAGCGATACCAATGCCTCCCGGATCCAGGCCAACCGCCCGAACTGGGACCCATGACGGGCGTCCGGCCGCCAGACCGGCGGCGAGCCCGACCGGCTTACGCGCCCGGTCATCCCGACCCGCTATAATCGGGGTTTGCCCAGCGGCGCCTAGCGCGCGCCGGGGTCAGGCCTGTCGACGGAGCGTCCATGCAATACATCTACACCATGAACGGGGTGAGCAAGATCATTCCCCCGAAGCGTCACATCATCAAGGACATCTCGCTCTCGTTCTTCCCCGGCGCCAAGATCGGCCTGCTGGGCGTGAACGGCGCGGGCAAGTCCACGGTGCTGAAGATCATGGCGGGCGTCGACAAGGACTTCCAGGGCGAGGCCCGCGCCAACCCCGGCACCAAGATCGGCTACCTCGCGCAGGAGCCGGACCTCGATCCGAACAAGACCGTGCGCGAAGCCGTCGAAGAAGGCGTGTCCGAAGTGCTCGACGCGCAAAAGCGCCTCGAAGAAGTCTATGCCGCCTATGCGGAAGAAGGCGCCGACTTCGACAAGCTCGCCAAGGAACAGGAAGCCCTCGAAGGCATCCTCGCCGCCAACGATGCGCACGCCCTCGAGCGCCAGCTCGAAGTCGCGGCCGACGCGCTACGCCTGCCGCCCTGGGATGCACTGATCGGCCCGCTGTCGGGCGGTGAGAAGCGCCGCGTGGCGCTATGCCGCCTGCTGCTCTCCAAGCCGGACATGCTGCTGCTCGACGAACCGACCAACCATCTGGACGCCGAATCGGTCGACTGGCTGGAAACGTTCCTGCACGACTATCCGGGCACCGTCGTCGCGGTCACCCATGATCGCTACTTCCTCGACAACGCGGCCGAGTGGATCCTCGAGCTCGATCGCGGCCGTGGCATCCCCTGGAAGGGCAACTACACCGAGTGGCTGGAGCAGAAGGACGAGCGCCTGAAGCAGGAAGCCAACCAGGAAAAGTCGCGCCAGAAGGCCATCCAGAAGGAACTGGAGTGGATCCGCACCGCCGCCAAGGGCCGTCAGTCCAAGGGCAAGGCGCGTATCAACCGCTTCGAAGAGCTGAACTCGGTCGAGTACCAGCGCCGCAACGAAACCAACGAGATCTTCATTCCGCCGGGCGAGCGCCTGGGCCAGGAAGTCATCGAGTTCAAGAACGTCACCAAGTCGTTCGGCGACCGCATGCTGATCGAAGACCTTTCCTTCAAGGTGCCGCCGGGTGCCATCGTGGGCATCATCGGCCCGAACGGTGCCGGTAAGTCCACGCTCATGAAGATGATCATGGGCAAGGAAACCCCGGATACGGGCGAAGTGAAGCTGGGCCACACGGTGAAGCTCGCCTACGTCGACCAGTCGCGTGACGCGCTGGATGGCTCGAACAACGTCTGGCAGGAAGTGTCGGGCGGTTCGGACATCCTCACCATCGGCAACTTCGAGATCCAGTCGCGCGCCTACATCGGCCGCTTCAACTTCAAGGGCACCGACCAGCAGAAGATCGTTGGCTCGCTGTCCGGTGGTGAGCGTGGCCGCCTGCACATGGCCAAGACCCTGCTGCAGGGGGGCAACGTGCTGCTGCTCGACGAACCGTCGAACGATCTTGACGTCGAAACCCTGCGCGCGCTCGAAGACGCCCTGCTCGAATTCCCCGGCAGCGCCGTGGTCATCTCGCATGATCGCTGGTTCCTCGATCGCATCGCCACGCACATCATCGCGTTCGAAGGCGACTCGCACGTCGAGTTCTTCCCCGGCAACTACAACGAGTACGAAGCCGACAAGAAGCGCCGCCTCGGCGACGACGCCGGCCCGAAGCGCGTCAAGTACAAGAAGCTGGTCTGACAAGACCCGGTCGGCACCCCGACGGGGTGCCGACCCACATACCCAAATTCGATCGGATCGACGCCCATGACCTTCATGACCTCGCTGCAGGACGCCTGGCGTCGCAACGACTCGCTCATCTGCGTGGGCCTCGACCCGGAACCGGGTCGCCTGCCGGCGGGCCTCGAGGGCGAAGAAGGCATCTTTACCTTCTGCCGCGACATCGTGGACGCCACCGCGTGCCTGGTCTGCTCGTTCAAACCGCAGATTGCGCATTTCGCCGCACAGCGTGCGGAAGGTGCACTCGAACGGCTGATCAAACATATACATGACAAGCATCCAGGGATCCCGGTCATCCTGGATGCCAAGCGTGGCGACATCGGCTCGACCGCGCGGCACTACAGCGTCGAGGCCTTCGACCGCTACGGCGCGGACGCCGTCACGCTGAACCCGTACCTCGGCCACGATTCGGTTGCGCCGTTCCTCGAGCGTGCCGAGAAGGGCGTCATCCTGCTCTGCCGCACCTCGAACCCCGGTGGCGCGGACTTCCAGGCGCTGGACTGCGGCGGCCAGCCGCTCTACCTGCGGGTGGCCGAAACCATCGCCAGGGCCTGGAACGGCAACGGCAACTGCGCGCTCGTCACCGGCGCCACCTGGCCGGAAGAACTAGGTCGCGTCCGCGCCATTGTGGGTAATATGCCTCTGTTGGTCCCCGGTATCGGCGCGCAGGGTGGCGACGTTGCCGAAGTGATGAAACACGGCCAGACGGACGACGGTAAGGGCCTGATGATTTCTTCCTCGCGCGCGATCCTCTACGCAAGCAGTGGATCGGACTTTGCCGAGGCAGCACATCGGACGGCTGACGAAATGAGAAAATCGGTCAACTCGTTCCGTCTTGAGCACTGACAGTCAAAAGCAGTCGTAAATTGCACGACTTGGCAACTGTCTAGGGCTTACGCTCTGTCTCCGGGCTATCAACAATACCGGGTCTTTTGCGCCGTAAGAGCGTTCTGCCGGAGTTGTTATGCCACTCACCAACCGAGGTTTTTCTCAACGCCTGCATGTCGCGCTGGACATGGCTGGCGTGAAGAAAGGCCGCGGCCGCATTACCCAGCTGGCCGACCTGTTCGACGTCAGCCGAGAAACGGCACGCAAATGGCTCAGTGACCTGGGCCTCCCCGAACTCGAACGCCAGATCGACATGGCGGTTCGTTTCGGCGTCAATTTCGAGTGGCTCGCCACGGGCCGCGGCTCGCCGAGCGGTGCCACCGGGGTGAAAGAAAGCCCCGCCCTCTATCGCGCGGATTCGCGCGAGCAGTTACGCCTCGTCGGGCTGGTCAGCCGTTTGCCGAAAGAGCGCAGGAAGGCGTTGCTGGTGTTGGTTGAGGCGTTGGCCGAGGCCGAGTGACCACGAATTAAGAGCATTCCCGCAGGTGCGTGCCGCCCCCTGTAGGAGCGCGCCTGCGCGCGATTGCCGCACGCAACGCCCCCTCAATCGTCCCCGATATCCAGCCCAGGGAACAACACCTCGGTAAACCCGAACTTCGCGAAGTCGGTGATCCGCGAAGGATATAGACGCCCAATCAGGTGGTCGCACTCATGCTGCACCACCCGCGCATGGAAGCCTTCGGCCGTCCGGTCGATCGGTTCGCCCCTCGGGTCCACGCCCTGGTAGCGGATCAGCGAATAGCGATTCACCGCGCCACGCAGGCCCGGCACCGACAGGCAACCTTCCCAGCCCTCTTCCATGTCCTGCGACAGCGGGGTGATCACGGGGTTGAGCAGGATGGTCTGCGGCACCGCCGGTGCATCCGGGTAACGTTCGCTGCTGTCGAATCCGAAGATCACCAGTTGCAGGTCGACGCCGATCTGCGGCGCGGCAAGGCCGACGCCACCGGCGTGATGCATGGTGTCGAACATGTCGGTGATGAGCTCGTCGAGTTCCGCCGAGCCGATCATCGCGTCGGGCACTACGGGGGCAATGCGTAGGAGGCGCTCGTCGCCCATTTTCAGGATGTCGCGAATCATCGGCACGCCACGGGGAGGGGGTGGTACCCAGCATGGCGCTAGCCGGGCCGTCGCTCAAGCCCCCTGTGTGGCGTTGCAGCACGCAAGCCCACGCGCGGACATTCGACCAATGGCTAATGCCCCGAACGCCCCGGAATCATTGACCCCCAAGGGTTCGGGGGCGACCCTTGTGGCATCTGTGAGGGGAGCCCGAAACACCATGAATAGCGCCATTCCTAAACCCAGCCCGGCAGGCAAGATCCTGTGGGCCGCCATCGCCATCGTCGGCGCCTGGTGCCTTGGCGTCGTGGCCCTGCGCCGCGGCGAGCCGATCAACGCCATCTGGCTGGTCACCGCATCCATTGCGGTCTTCCTGATCGGCTACCGCTTTTACAGCCGGATGATCGCCACCCGCGTGCTGCAGCTGGATCCCAGCCGCGCGACGCCATCGGTGCTGCGCAATGACGGCCTGGACTACGTCCCCACCGACAAATGGGTGGTGTTCGGTCACCATTTCGCCGCCATCGCCGGTGCCGGTCCGCTGGTCGGTCCCGTGCTCGCCGCCCAGATGGGCTACCTGCCCGGCATGCTCTGGATCCTGGTCGGCGTGGTCTTCGCCGGCGCCGTGCAGGACTTCATGATCCTCGGCCTGTCGCTGCGCCGCGACGGCCGCTCGCTCGGCCACATGCTGCGCGAGGAACTGGGCGAAGTGCCCGGCGTCATCGCCATGGTCGGCGTGCTGGTGCTGATGATGATCGTGCTCGCCGTGCTCGCCCTCGTGGTGGTCAAGGCGCTGACGCACAGCCCGTGGGGCACGTTCACCGTGGCCGCGACCATCCCCATCGCCATCCTGATGGGCCTGTACCTGCGCTACTTCCGCCCCGGACGCATCCTCGAGGTGTCGATCATCGGCGTGGCGCTGTTGCTGGCCTCGATCTGGTTCGGCAAGACGGTCAACGACACGCCGGCCCTGGCCGCCCTGTTCGACTTCGATGCCAAGGCCCTGGCCTGGTGGCTGATCGGCTATGGCTTCTTCGCTTCGGTGCTGCCGGTGTGGCTGCTGCTCGCACCGCGCGACTACCTGTCGACCTTCCTGAAGATCGGCACCATCGCCCTGCTCGCCCTGGCGATCTTCCTCGCCGCGCCGACCCTGCAGATGCCCGCGGTCACGAAGTTCATCGACGGTACCGGCCCGGTCTTCCAGGGCAACCTGTTCCCGTTCCTGTTCATCACCATCGCCTGCGGCGCCGTCTCGGGCTGGCATTCGATCATCGCCTCGGGCACCACGCCGAAGCTGCTGGCCAATGAAGGCGAAGCGCGGATGGTCGGCTACGGCGGCATGCTGATGGAGGCCTTCGTCGCGATCATGGCGCTGATCGCCGCTGCCTCGCTGCACCCGGGCGTTTACTTCGCCATGAACTCGCCGGGCGCCCTGGTCGGCACGACCGTACAGGACGCCGCACAGGCGATCAGCGCGTGGGGCTTCGTCGTCACCCCCGCCGAGCTGACCGACACCGCGAAGAACATCGGTGAATCCACCATCCTCGGCCGCGCCGGTGGCGCGCCGACGCTCGCCGTCGGCATGGCCCAGTTGCTGCACGGGATCATGCCGGGCGAAGGCATGATGGCCCTGTGGTACCACTACGCCATCCTGTTCGAAGCGCTGTTCATCCTGACCACGGTGGACGCCGGCACGCGCGTCGGCCGCTTCATGATCCAGGAACTGGCGGGCATGGCCTACGCGCCGCTCAAGCACACCGACTCCTGGCTCGGCAACGTGGTCGCGACGGTGATCTGCGTGGGCCTGTGGGGCTATTTCCTCTACCAGGGCGCGGTGGATCCACTCGGCGGCATCAATACCCTGTGGCCGCTGTTCGGCATCGCCAACCAGATGCTCGCGGCGATCGCACTGATGCTCGCCACCGTGGTGACGGTCAAGCTGAAGCGCGAACGCTTCGTGCTCGTGCCGGCGGTACCGGCGGTGTGGCTGGTGCTGTGCACGCTCACCGCGGGCTGGCAGAAGCTGTTCGATGAAAAGATCAGCTTCACCGCCGCGGCGAACAAGTACGCCGACGCCCTCGCCGCCAACAAGCTGCTGCCGCCGGCGAAGACGGCCGACGACATGCAGCGGATCATCACCAATGCCCGCGTCGACATGGCCCTCACCGGCCTGTTCATGCTGCTGGTGCTCACCATGCTGTACTTCTCGCTGCGGGCCATGGTCCGCGCGTGGAAGGCCAACCACCCGACCGCGCATGAAGAACCGTATGTCGCGCTGTCGAGCGTTACGCCGTAAGGAGGTCGAGATGGAAACCCTGGTTCCCGCGTCTCCGCGCTCGGTCTGGAAGTGGGCGGTGCAAACCGCCCGCCTCTGCTGCGGCGTGCCCGACTACGATGTGTATGTGAAGCACCTGCGCGAGCATCACCCCGAGCGGCCCGTCCCCAGCTACAAGGAGTTCTTCCGCGAACGGCAGGAAGCCAGGTACCGAGGCACGGGCGGACGCTGCTGTTGACACAGAAAGGCCGGCACATCGCCGGCCTTTTCCTTGGGGACGATGGGGCCTCGCCGTACCGCGGCGGCCTAGCTGCGCCGACCCTTGCGCAGGTTCGTCCGCGAGTCCTCGATCATCGTCAGCATCGCGGCCGAGGCTTCATTCGGTCGGCGGCGGCGGATGGCTTCGTAGACGGCGCGATGGTGCGGTAGCGAGTACTTGAAGTTCTTCGCCGTGCGCGCTGACATCACGAAGTACGTCGCCAGCGCAGTTTCGATGACCGAGAACAGCGAGCTCAGCAATTCGTTGTTGGTCGCCGCCAGCACCGCCTCGTGGAAGCGCAGGTCGGCCTCGGCCCAGCCGTCCAGGTCCGCGGCGTCTTCCATCGCATCCAGCGCATCTCCGATCGCCGCCAGTTGCGACGGGTCACGCCGACGCGCCGCCGCCATGCACGCGGCCGGCTCGATGATGGCGCGCATCTCCACCAGCTTGCCGACGAAGTCCTCCGTCGGCATCGACGCACAGCGCCAGGCCAGCACGTCGGGATCGAGGTGGCTCCAGAAGCGCGCGTCGCGCACGCGCATGCCGGTCTTCTGCCGGGTCTCGATCAATCCCTTCGCCGCGAGCACCTTCAACGCCTCGCGCAGCACCGTTCGGCTGACCTCGAGCTGGGCGGCGAGCGCGGACTCGCCCGGCAATGCATCGCCCGGGCGCAGGACGCCGCTGACGATGGAGCCGCCAATCTCTTCGACCACCCGCGCGTGCAGGTTGCGTGTCTGTGTCGCCTTCGGTGCCATCGCGTCCCTTCCGCGTGTGCCAGCCGCCCTATCCTAGCGACGTGCGCGCGCGCGACCTTGACGCAGCGCAGCTTGTCATTTGTCGGACAATTGTGCTGTTGTCACGGGGTCACCTCAAAAGGAGTGCAAGATGGGTAAGCTCATGGCCGTGGCCAGCGCGGTAGTTTTGCTCGGTAGCGCGACGGCGGCTTCGGCCGGCGACGCGACCAAGGCGTCCTTCGGCAGCACGCCGGATGGCAAGGATGTCACGGTCATCACCTTGACCAACGGCAAGGGCATGACGGCGAAGGTGATCTCGCTCGGCGCGGCGCTCTACGCGCTGGACGTCCCTGATCGCAGCGGCAAACCCGGCGACATCGTGCTGGGCTATCCCGACCTGAAGGGCACCTTCGAGAAGCCGCAGTATTTCGGCGACACCGTCGGCCGCTATGCAAACCGCATCGCCAAGGGCAAGTTCACGCTGGACGGCAAGGAATACACCGTGCCGGTCAACGACGGCCCGAACTCCCTGCACGGTGGCAAGCTCGGCTTCGACAAGGTGGTGTGGACGGTCGACAAGGTCGAGTCCGGCGCCACCCCGAGCGTCACGATGACCTACGTCAGCCCTGACGGTGACCAGGGTTACCCGGGCACGCTCACCGCGACGGCGAAGTATTCGATCAACGACAAGAACGAACTGACGATCGAGTACACCGCGACCACCGACAAGCCGACGATCGTCAACATCACCAACCACACCTACTGGAACCTGGCCGGCGAAGGCTTCGGCAGCGTGATGGACCAGAAGCTGATGATCGCCGGCGATGCCTACCTGCCGACCGACGCCACCGCGATCCCCACCGGCGAAGTGCGCAACGTCGCCGGCACCGTGTTCGACTTCCGCAAGGCGAAGCCGATCGGCAAGGACGTCCGTGACGCGAAGGAACAGCAGATCGTCTTCGGCCGCGGCTTCGACCACAACTGGGTGATCTCGAAGAAGGAAGCCGCGCAGCCGCGCGAAGTCGCCCGCGTCACCGACCCGAAGAGCGGCCGCGTGCTGTCGCTGTGGTCGGCCCAGCCGGGCCTGCAGTTCTACTCGGGCAACTTCCTCGACGGCACGACCTCGGGCAAGGCCGGCGGGATCTATCGCGAGGGCGATGCATTCGCGCTCGAGCCGCAGATCTACCCGGATACGCCCAACCAGCCGGACTTCGGCTCGGCGCGGCTGGATCCCGGGCACACCTATCGCAACACGATGACCTACAAGTTCACGACCGACAAAAAGTAGGAGCGCGCCTGCGCGCGAAAGCAGGTATCTGGAAATAGGTATCTGAAAACAGGTATCTGAAACAGGTATCTGAAAATAGGTACCTATGGCAACAACAGGTACCCATGGCAACAACCGGTACCCGCGGAAATGAAATGCATGGGCGCGCCTGCGCGCGATGGAGGTCTGTCCCTGACCCAATCGCGCGCAGGCGCGCTCCTACATTCGGGGCCGCCCGGGGACGGGCGAGTCAGCCGGCTTCGTGGTGCAGGGCTTCGGCGGGCTTCTTCCGGCGGAAGCGCGGGGCGAGCTCGACCATGTACATCGCGGCGAGCACCAGGGTGCCGCCGAGCAGCATCCGCGTGGTCAGCGCGTCGACGCCGAGCGCCACGGCGAAACCCGCTGCAAACACCGGTTCGGTCGTCATCACGATCGCCGCGCGGGTCGCTGGCATGTGTGCCTGCGCCCATGTCTGCACCAGCATCGCCAGTGCGCCGGCAACCAGCGCCATGTAGACGATCGCCATCCACGCCTTGCCATCCGGCGGCAGCGAAGGGCCGTGGTGCGGCAGCGTCGCCAGCACGCAGACCAGGGCGATGCCCACCATCTGGATCGCCGACATGCCAAAGGCATCGCCCGGCTTCGACCAGTGGCCAAGCCCGACGATATGCAGCGCGTACAGCGCCGCCGACGCCAGGGTAAGCAACACGCCCAGGTCCACGGCAAACCCGTTCAGCGCCAGCACGCCCAGGCCGACCATCGCCAGCAGCACGGCCAGCCACGTGGTCGCCGGCATCCGCTGGCGAAAGATCAATAGCGCGAGGATCGGCGTGATTACCACGTACATCCCGGTGACGAACCCGCTGACGCTGGGCGAGGTCAAGGCGATGCCTTCGGTCTGCAACCATTGCGCCACGCCGTAGAGCACGCCCAGTGCGAGGCCACGCAGGGTCTGCGCGCGGCCCAGCCGGCGCAGCGGCAGGGCGAACAGCAGCACCATCGCCACGGCGGCGATGGCGAAGCGCACGGCAAGGAAATCGATCGGCAACATGCGGCCGACCACATCCTTGATCATCACGAAGGTGGAACCCCAGATGGCGGTCACCGCCAGCAGGCCCAGCGTCGCGAGGCCACTGCCCTTCGCCGCGTCGCTCATCGGCGTTTCCGCAGGACCTGGCCAGGAAGCTTCAGCAGGAAGTGCGTCCAGATACCCAACCAGACGAAACCGCGCATGAAGACGTTCTTCGCGGCGGGGTCGTGGCGGCGGAACCACAGGTACATGCTGCGGTGCTTGTGCTTGCTGACGAACACCGGGCGGTGCCGGCTGGAACCGCCCTTGCCGTGCATGACGTGGACGTCGCCCGCCAGCAGCACTTCGTAACCGAGGTCACGTGCGCGGCGGCACAGGTCGATGTCTTCGCAATGCAGGAAGAAGCTCTCGTCGAATCCGCCGAGGGTTTCGAAGACGCTGCGCGGCATCAGCAGGATCGCTCCGGAGACGACTTCGACCGGCACCGCGGTGGCGGGCATCGGACCATCGATGTCGATGCCGGCGTCGCCGCCGCGCCCGAGCTTGGTGGCGATGGCGCGGGCGAACAACGGATCACGCCGGCGCGAGGCCGGGTCCACGTTGCCCTGCGCGTCTTCGACCACGGCGCCGACGATGCCAGTATGCACGCCCAGGTAGGCCGTCATCCGCGACAGCGTATCGGGCTCGACCAGGCAATCCGGATTCAGCACCAGCAGGCGCTTGCCGTTCGCATGCACCGCCCCGCGATTCACCGCGGGGCCGAAGCCGAGGTTGGCCCGGTTGTAGATGACCCGCACGCGATCGTCGGCGGCGTAGGCGCGATCCAGCGCCTCGGGCACGCCGTCTTCCGAACCGTTGTCGACCAGGATCACCTCGACCGGGCGATCACTCGCGAGCGCGTGGTCGACGCACTCGCGGGTGAACGGGCCGCTGTCGGCCAGGACGATGATGACGCTGGTCAGGTCGCCTGGGATCACGTTAGCCAATCCGTGCCGGGCCGGGGTCAACCGACCCAGGCGCGCGCGTTGCGGAACATGCGCATCCAGGGCGAGTCCTCACCCCACTGTTCCGGGTGCCAGCTGAGCTGGGCGGTGCGGAACACGCGCTCGGGGTGGGGCATCATGATCAGCACGCGACCGTCGGCGGCGGTGAAGGCCGTGAGGCCACCCGGCGAACCGTTCGGGTTCAGCGGATAGTGTTCGGTCGGCTTGCCGCGGTTGTCGACGAAGCGTGCGGCGCCATGGCTCTTCGACGGGCTGCAGACGTTCGGGAAGCTGACCCGGCCTTCGCCGTGCGCCACCGCCACCGGCAGGCGCGAGCCGGCCATGCCGCGGAAGAACAGGCTGCCCGCGTCGAGGATCTCGACCGTGGCCAGGCGTGCTTCGTACTGCTCCGACTGGTTGCGCAGGAACTGCGGCCAGTGCTTCGCGTCGGGGATGATGTCCTTCAGCTGCGACATCATCTGGCAGCCGTTGCACACGCCCAGGGCGAACTTCGAACCGTCTTCGAAGAAGCGGGCGAACTGCTCGCGCAGCGCGTCGTTGTAGAGGATCGAGGTGGCCCAGCCGCGGCCGGCGCCAAGCACGTCACCGTAGGAGAAGCCACCGCAGGCCGCGAGGCCACGGAAGTCCTTCAGATGGTAACGGCCGCTGGCCAGGTCGGTCATGTGCACGTCGACCGCTTCGAAGCCGGCGCGGGTGAACGCCGCTGCCATTTCGACCTGGCCGTTGACGCCCTGCTCGCGCAGGATCGCCACGCGCGGACGCACGCCGGTCGCGATGTACGGGGCGGCGATGTCGTCGGCCGGGTCGAAGGTGAGCTTCGGCGACAGGCCCGGATCGGCGTCGTCGAGGCGCCACTCGCTTTCCTGGTCCGCGCTGTGCGGGTTGTCACGCAGGCGCTGCATGGCGTTGCTGGTTTCGTTCCAGGCGCGGAACAGTTCGGTCCAGTTCCACTTGAACGCGGTTTCGCCATTCAGGTGCAACTTGATGCCGAGCTTTTCCTTCGGCCGGCCCACGTTGTGGGTCATGCCGGCCAGGTTGTGCTTGACCAGCAGCTGCTCGAAGCCTTCGCGGTTCGCGGCGGCCACCTGGACCACGGCGCCGAGCTCTTCGTTGAACAGGGCGCGCAGGGTCGCTTCGGCCCAGCCGTCGAGACGCAGTTCAAGGCCACAACGGCCGGCGAACGCCATCTCGAGCAGGGTGACGATGGCACCACCGTCGGAACGGTCGTGGTACGCCATCAGCAGGCCGGCGCGATTGGCTTCCTGGACCAGTTCGAACATCGAGCGCAGGCGCTTCGCATCGTCGAGGTCCGGCGGCACGCCACCGGCGCGGTTGAACACCTGGGTGAGCGCGGAACCGCCGAGGCGGTCGCGGCCGGCGCCGAGGTCGATCAGCCACAGGTCGGTGTCGCCGCGATCGAGCTTCAGCTGCGGCGTGAGCACGCGGCGAACGTCGTCCACGCGGGCAAAGCCGGTGATGACCAACGACACCGGCGACACCGTCTTCTGCTTCTTGCCGGTTTCGTCAGTCCACACCGTCTGCATGGACAGGGAGTCCTTGCCGACCGGGATGGCGATGTCCAGCTGCGGGCACAGTTCCATGCCGACGGCGCGCACGGCGTCGAACAGCGCGGCGTCTTCGCCCGGATGGTTCACGGCGGCCATCCAGTTCGCGGACAGGCGCATTTCTTCCAGCTTGAGCGGCGCGGCAGCCATGTTGGTGATTGCTTCACCCACGGCCATGCGCGCGGCGTCCGCGCTGTTGAGCAGGGCCACCGGGGCGCGCTCGGCCATGGCCATCGCTTCGCCGGTGTAGCCGTCGAAGTCGGTCATGGTCACGGCGACGTCGGCCACCGGCACCTGCCACGGGCCGACCATCTGGTCGCGCGCGTTCAGGCCACCGACGGTGCGGTCGCCGATCGTGATCAGGAAGTTCTTCGAACCCACCACCGGCAGGCGCAGGACGCGCATCAGCGCTTCGTCCATGCCGATGCCGGTGAGGTCGGCGACCAGGTCGACGCGCGGCTTCACCCGCACCGCATCGCGATGCATGCGCGGCGGCTTGCCAAACAGCACGTCCATGCCGAGGTCGATCACGGTAAGGTCGCGGCGCGGATCGCGCACGAGCAGGTGCGCGGCGGCGGTGGCTTCACCCACGACGGCGAACGGGCAACGCTCGCGCGCGCAGTACGCTTCGAATTCGGCGATGTCTTCCGGGCCGATGGCCAGGATGTAGCGCTCCTGCGATTCGTTGCTCCACACCTGCATCGGCGAGAGCGTCGGGTCGTCGCAGGGCACCTTCGACAGGTCGATCACGCCACCGACGCCCGCGTCGTTGAGGATCTCGGGGATCGCGTTGGACAGGCCACCCGCGCCCACGTCATGGATGCTGACGATGGGGTTCTTGTCGCCACGCGCCCAGCAGGCGTCGATCACCTGCTGGCAACGGCGCTCCATTTCCGGGTTGTCGCGCTGCACCGAGGCGAAATCGAGTTCGGCGCTGGACGTGCCCGATGCGACCGACGAGGCGGCACCGCCGCCCAGGCCGATGAGCATGGCCGGGCCACCGAGCACCACGACCTTGTCGCCAGGGCGCACGTCGCGCTTCTGCACGTGCTGTTCGCGGATGGCGGCAAGGCCACCGGCCAGCATGATCGGCTTGTCGTAGCCGCGACGAATGCCCTTCTCGCCCGATTCCTGTTCGAACGTGCGGAAGTAGCCACCCAGCGCGGGGCGGCCGAATTCGTTGTTGAACGCGGCGGCGCCGAGCGGGCCGTCGCGCATGATCTCGAATGCCGACGCCATGCGCGGCGGCAGCGGGCGCGGCTGTTCCCACGGGCGCGGCGTGCCCGGGATGCGCAGGTGCGATACCGAGAAACCGGTGAGGCCGGCCTTCGGCTTGCCGCCGCGGCCGGTCGCGCCTTCGTCGCGGATTTCGCCGCCCGAACCGGTGGCCGCACCCGGCCACGGCGCGATGGCCGTGGGATGGTTATGCGTTTCCACCTTGATCGCGTAGGGCGCGGCTTCCGTCACCGTGCGGAACACGCCGTCGGCCGGGTCTACGAACAGGCGGCTGCCCTCGTAGCCCTCGATCACCGCGGCGTTGTCCTTGTAGGCGGACAGCGTGAACTGCGGCGACAGCTTGTGGGTGTTCTTGATCATCCCGAACAGGGAGTTTTCCTGCTCCTTGCCGTCGAGCGTCCACGTGGCGTTGAAGACCTTGTGGCGGCAATGCTCGGAGTTTGCCTGGGCGAACATCATCAGCTCGGCGTCGGTGGGCGCGCGGCCCATCTCGCTGTAGCGATCGGCGAGGTATTCGATCTCGTCGTCGGCGAGGGCCAGGCCGAGCTCGCCGTTGGCGGTCGACAGCGCGCCGCGGGCATCGCTGCCCAGCTCGACGCGGCCGATGTCGCCCGGCGTACCGGCGAGGAACAGGCCAGCGGCGTCGGCGAGGTTATCCAGCGGCGACTGCACCATCGGGTCGCAGAAGGCGGCCATGACCGCGGCATACGCCGGGTCGGTGGCGGCCGGCATGCCGGTGACCTGCCAGGCCACGCCACGCTCCACCCGGTGCACGTCGAAGCCGGCGCCGTGGAGGATGTCGGTGGCCTTGCTCGACCAGGGCGAGATGGTGCCGAGGCGCGGCACGACCCAGAACGTGGCGGGCTCGGGCGTCGTCGCCCGGGCTTCCAGCACGGCCAGGAGGCGCGCACGGGCGTCGCCCTCGGGCGCGGCGGCGGCGTCCACGAAGTACGTGAACCAGGCGGCCTGCACCCGGGTCCCGTGATGCAGGGCATCCAGGTGGGCGTTCAGTCGTTCGAGGCGAAACGGCGAGAGGGCGCTCTGCCCGTCGAGTGCGATCATGCGGGGGATTAGGCGCTGGAGGAAAACGCCTATTCTACATGATGTTGCGGGACAGCATCGGGGCGACCCGCAAGCCCGCATTCGCGCGCAGGCGCGCTCCTACAACAGCCGCCCTGTAGGAGCGCGCCTGCGCGCGATGGGTGGATCGGCGCCGCTGCGGCGTCCTTAACCGCCGCCAGCCGCCGCCGCGGCACCCGTCCCAGCCGGCGCATTCACGGCCTTGAGCAGCTGCGCGGGGGTCAGATACCCGCCGACCACGTCGCCGCTCTCGGTCACCACCGTGGGGGTGCCGTTCACGCCGAGCCGTTCGCCCAGCTCGAATTCGTTCTTCACCGGGTTGGCGCAGCTGGCGGCCTTGACCGAACCGCCCTTCATCGCCTCGTTGAAGGCGTTCTTGCGGTCGGACGAGCACCAGACCGACACGGCCTTGGTGTACGACGGGGTGTCGTTGCCGGCGGTGGTCTTGATGCCTTCGCGCGGCCAGAACACGTATTCCACCGCGATGCCCTGCTTGTTGAATTCGTCGATGTGCGCGTGCAGCTGGCGGCAGAAACCGCAATCCACGTCGGTGAACACGGTCACCGTGTGCTTCGGGTTCGGCGGCGAGTAGACCAGGCGCTGCGAGGCGGGCACCTTGGCCAGTTCGGCCTTGCGCGTGGTCGCCCAGCTGGCGGCCGAAAGATCCGTGCGGCTTTTCAGGTCGATGAGGTTGCCGTTGAGCATGTAACGGCCATCGGCGCTGACGTAGACCATGCGACCGGAAGCCACCACCTGGTAGAAACCGGGCATCGGCGCGGGCGTCACGCTGTCGACCGTGATATCCGGGCCAAGGCCCTGGACGGCGGCGCGCACGGCCTGGGTGTCGTCGGCGGCGGCAGCCGACATGGCAAAGGCACCTGCCAGGATCGCCGGGAGGAATTTCTTCAACATCATCGATAGGGCTCCATCAATACCGGGGGAATTCGTGCGCCGCCGTTGGAACGCGCGGGGCACGATCGGTTCCCCCGATTGTGGCACGGACGCTCAGCCGCGCGGGTGATGCTGCGCGTGAAGGCGTTTCAGGCCCTCTTTCGCCACGAGGGTATAGATCTGGGTGGTGCTGAGGGCGCTATGGCCGAGCAGCATCTGCAGCGCGCGCAGGTCGGCGCCGTGGTTGAGCAAATGCGTAGCGAAGGAATGCCGCAGCACGTGCGGCGAGACCCGCTTCGCCGGGATCCCGACCTGCAGCGCATAGCGCTTCACCAGCGTCCAGAACTGCTGGCGGGTCATCGCCTCGCCGCGGCGCGAGAGGAACAGCGCCAGCGGCTGGCCATGGCCCTTTGCCAGCTCAGGCCGGGCCTCGCGCAGGTAGCGCTCCACGTGCGCCAGCGCTTCCTCGCCCACCGGCACCAGTCGGTCCTTGCCGCCCTTGCCGGTCACCCGCAGCACGCCCTGGCGCGGATTGAGGCCGGCCAGCGGCAGGTCGACCAGTTCCGATACGCGCAAGCCCGACGAGTACATCAATTCGAGCATGGCGCGATCACGCAGGCCGAGCGTCGTACCGCTATCCGGTGAGACGATCAGCGCTTCGATCTCGCGCTCGGCGAGCGCCTTGGGCAGGCCGCGCGGCATCTTCGGACGCTGCATCAGCAGGGTCGGATCCTCGCGCGCGCCCTCGTCGCGGGCGAGGTGCGCATAAAAACGGCGGAACGCGGACTGGCGCCGCGCCATGCTGCGCACCGACACCGGCTGGCTGCCGTGGTACGCGGAGAGATCCTCGCGCGTCGCGCTGGCCAGCCCGCGGCCGCGCGTTCCGAGCCAGCGCGACAGCTGCGTGAGGTCGCTCCGGTACGCTTCAAGCGTGCGATCGGCCAGGCCGTCTTCCGACCACACGCGCTCGATGAAGCGGTCGATCAGGCGCGCGTCGGCCGGATCGGGATCGGGAGGGTTCGATGGGCCTGGGGACATGCGCACGATGGTCGCACGAGTCCCATGCCGCACTCAAAGGCGCTCGATGCTGCTCTTGTACGCCGCAACGATGTAGGCGATCTGGTATTCCGTGCCGTCCTTCAACGCGGCGCGTTCGGCGTCGGGCAACTTGAGCCGACGTGCGGCGAGCGCGACCTGCTGCATCGCTTCCGCGATCGCATCGGCGGATTGCTGCACGATGTCGAGTGACCCGCCGAGCCGGATCGACGCCCGGTGGGCGGCAATCGCAGGGGACGCATCGAACGTCTTGTCGGCCTCGTCGCGAAGCTTCTGGAACTCCACCGGCGACAGCACCTTGTCCGCGCTGACACCCTGCCAGGTCTTCTGCAATTCGCCCCGCAGGGCTTTCACATCCAGTTCCAGCGCCATGGCTGTCCTCCCTTGCCGGCGTATCGCCGGCGCAGGCAAAGCGTAGGCCGGGCGCCCGCGACCGTCACGGCAAATCGCCACGCATTTACCGGCGCGCCGAAGCCAACGCGTTGTCCTGCCTTTGGAAAGGCATAATGAGCGACCTGACCAAGCGCATGAGCACGATGCCCCCGACCGCACCTGCCTGGCGCCGCTTCGCGGCAATCGTTTACGACGTGCTGGCCGTGGTGGCCATCGTGATGGTGGTGGGCCTGCTCGCGCAGATGGCCACGGGCGGACATATCACCGATGCGCAGGGGCATGTCGTCGCATGGTGGTACCAGCCCATGCAGGCACTGGTGATCGGCGCCTATTACCTGTTCTCGTGGATGCGTGGCGGACAGACGCTGGGCATGCGGCCCTGGCGCATCCGCGTCGTCTCGGCCGACGGAGGGCCGGTCGGCTTTGCCCGTGGCCTGGTTCGCCTGCTCGTCGCCGCCCTGCCCTTGCTGCTGTTGCTGCTCTACACCGTGAGCTCGTTGCGGGTGGCGCTGTGGGCGCCGCTGGCCGGGTGGGCGGTAATCCTGCTGCCGGCGTTGTTCGACGCGCGCCGGCGTGGCCTGCACGACATGGCGGCCGGCACCGAGATCCGGCCGCTCGCTACTTGAACTGATCGCTCGCCTTGAACTGATCGCTCGCCGGCACCCACGAGCCGCTGGCCTGCGGGGCAGCCTGCACGTTGATCTTGATCGTCGCCTCGCAGCCCGGCGGCGGCGGGCCGCCCGCCACGCGAGCGGTGGCGCAGAACGCGGTGTTGTCGATCGGCTGGCCCACGGCGGCGACGGTGGAGGCATTCGCCGGCGGCAGGTTATCGGCGAGCGGCTTCGAGGCCATCGTCTGGTTTTTCACCAGCTTGTCCGGCTCGGACGGCTTCGGCGGCGGATCGCCACCGCAGCCCAGGGTGAACAGCGAGATCGCCTGCTTCATGGTGCCGCCCGCGCCGCCGGGACCGGCGACGCAGTTGATCCGCACGCCGCGCGGCAACGGGATGGTGAACTTCACCGTCGTCGCTTCGACGCCGTGGCGGATCGCGGTGTCCACCGAGCTTTCGCCCTTCGGTGTCCACGCGCCATCGAAACGCGTGGCCTTGTAGTCGATGTGCACGTGCGCGCCATTTTGCGGCGTGATGTTGCCACGCGGTTTCAGTTCGACGTAGGCACCGACCTGCCCGGCCTTGTCGCCGTGGCCGCCCGCGACGCCATCGCTGCGCTGCGAGGTGCCGTTCGCCCCGGTCACCCGCTCGCCTTCGTCGGCGCCCTTCGCCGCGCCGGGCTTGCCGCTGTCGGCGCTGGCACCGGGCGTGTTCGTTCCTGCGCTGGCGGCGCTGGTGTCGCCCGCGGCGGACGGCGCGCCCGGCGCGCCCGGGCTGGGCGATGCGCTGTGGTCGCTGGCGGCCTTGCCCTGTTCGTTCTGTGCCTGCGCGGTCGATTCACCCGCGGCGATGTCGCCGGGCGCCTGGCCCGGCGGCGCGGGAGAGGTGTCTTCGCCCGCGACCGGGCGTTGCAGGTCGGCCGGGGAAACCGTCGGCGCCTGCACGGCGGGACGCGCGACGTCGGCCACCGGTGCGGACACGCTGGGTTTTGCCGTCGCGTCGGGCAACGGCACGGCGTCGAGGTCCGACTCGGCGGCGACGGCCGGCGCCTGCACCGGCTGCACGGCGACCTTCGGCGGCACCGGTCGCGGGATGTCGGGCGTGACCTGCGGGGCCGGCGGCGCAGACGGTTCCTGGGCGATCGCCGGAAGCGGCGTGTCCTGCGGTGTCGGCGGCGCGGAGGATTCCTGCACCTCGGGCCGTGGCACGCTGGCCAGGGTCATCGAGGTGGTCGGCACCGGCGTGGTCTTGTCCGCGGTGATCTGCGGCGGAACGGGAGTTACAGCGGGTTGCGAGGCGGGGATCGGCGGCAACGACAGCGACGCCGGTGGCGGCATCGGCGTGGTGCCTTCGACCTGGGCCTTGCGCACCGGCTCCGGCTGGAAACGCGGTGGCGTGACCTGCGGCTTCGGCACCTCGACGGCGAGGTCGGGCGGTGCCGGGGTCGGCAACGGGACCTTTTCCAGTTCCGGCTGGCGGGGCGGTGCCGTCGGCTGGACCAGCGGCTTGTCGGCCACCGCCTGCTTGCTCGGCGGCGGCGCGGTGATCTTCACGTCCGGCTTGACCTGCGGCATCGGCGCCGCCGGCACCGCGATCGCGGGAAGCGCCTTGTTCGCCGAGGCCACGGCCGCGGCGTGCGACCCGCGCGAGGCCCGGCTGGCCACGGACTTGCTCGTGGCGTGCCTGGCCTTCGCCACGGGCGCCTTCGACGGCGTGCCGCGCACCGGAGGCACTGGCGCGGGCGGCTTGTCGATCAGGCGCACCTGCAAGGCGTCGGGGTTGTCTTCGTCGGGCGGCGACGGCAGCACGTCGTACGCCGGGCCGAGGATCACCCCGAACACGAACAGCAAGTGGATGATGATCGTGCCGACCCAGGCGGCCACGCGGCGCATGCTGTCGCGCGGCACCTGCCGCAGCTGGCGGCGATAGACGAGCGCGCGCATGGCCGCCTCGCGTGGCGAGACGGGCAGCGAGGGTTCGGCGATCGGCGGATCGCCGTCGGGTGGCAGGTGGGATGGCATCGGGCGCTAGTGTCCATGCTGCACGCGCGGCGCACAATCGCCGCTGTGTTATTTACCGGTACGTCGCTGCTGCTCGGCTTTTTCCAGCTCGATCGCCTTCAAGGGCACGTCGCTGGGGCAACCCTGCGGCATCGGCTTGTCGGCACGGAACGCGGCGATGCAAACCGCTTCGGGCGGCGACGGCACCACGTCGGGGCCATCCGCCAGCGGTTTGGACGGCGCCATGTTGAGGCGGCCGTCGGCCGACTTCGGCGGCGGCTTCGACGGATCCGCACCGGAACACCCGACCGGAAGCACGAACAGCACCGTGGCGCAGTTGATCCGCTGGCCACCGATGTTCACTTCCTTCTTCAGCGAGGTGTTTTCGATCACCTTGCGCACGCCCGACTGCACGATGGTCTCGTTCGGCGGCACCCAGTCGCCTTCGAAGCGGGTTTCCTTATAGGTCACCGTGGTCTTGTGCGACATCACGCCGGCGTCGTCGGTCGGCTTGCGCGAGACGAAGCTGGCCTGGGTCGGCGGCGCCTGCCCGCTCGGCGTGCCCATGTTGATGCTGCCGTCCTTGCCGTACAGGCTCGGCGCGGGCGCCGGAGTCGCCGGCGCCGCGTTTTCGGCAGGCGTGTCGGTCTTCGCGGGCTCTTTCGGCTTCGGCGGCCTGGGCGGCTCCGGCCGGGTCGCCTCAGGGGAACGCACCTTCGGCGGCGGCTCGCTGACCGGGGGCGGCGGGGGCACGTTCGCCCTGGGAGGCGGTGGCGGGGCCGGCTCGATGAAGCGCACTTCGAGCACGTCGGCCTTGTCGTCCGGCCTGGCGAAGCCGGACATGGGCCGCGTCTGCATCTCGTACTGGACCAGCAGCACCAGCAGGATATGCAGGACCAGCGTGACGGCGATCGCCAGCGTGACCAGTACGCGGTTGCGCGGCGGCGGCCGGCGGCCGATGGCGCGCAGGGCCACGATGGTGGCCGGGTCGATCGGATGCAGCCCATGGCGCTGCGTCGCCGCCGGCAGGAGCCGGTGCGGTTCGACATGCGGCGGTGGCGCCTTGCCTGGGTATTGCACGCGAGCGACGGTCCCCTTCAAGGCCGGTAGGTGAAGCACTACAGCTTAACGTCGGCCTGCTGACCACGCCCTAAGCCTGAGGCCTACAGACCGCGTCGGCGAAAGAAGATTCCCCTGCCCCTTGATTCCGTCCCCCAATCGGAGAAGGCTTGCAGGACGGGGGACCACCATCCTTAGGGAGGGTCGCATCGTGTCGCCATCCACGGAACGCATCCGCAGCCTGTCACTCGCCGGCCACGCCGGGGCCGGCAAGACCACGTTGTTCGAAGCCATGCTCCACGCCGGCGGCGTGCTCAACAGCATGGGCAGCGTCGAAAAGGGCAGTACCGTCTCGGACACCGATCCCCTGGAGCGATCCCGGGGCCATTCCATCGATGCCGCCATCGCCTCGATCGAGCGCAACGGCTACCGCATCCACCTCGTCGACACCCCCGGCTACGCGGATTTCCGCGGGCCCGCCCTGGCGGCCCTCGCCGCCACCGACACCGTGGCCATCGTGGTGAACGCGGCCAACGGCATCGAACACGGCACGCGCAGCATGATGGCCCACGCGAAGGAGCGCGGGCTGGCACGCCTGCTCATCGTCAATCGGATCGATGCCGAAGGCGTCGACCTCGCCGCCCTCGTGGACGAGTTGCGCGCGGAGTTCGGCCCGGAGTGCCTGCCGGTGAACCTGCCGGCCGCGCAGGGCCAAGCCGTGCGCGATGCGTATTTCCAGAACGGCGGCGACAGCGATTTCTCCTCGCCCGGCGAAGCGCACCAGCAGCTGATCGACCAGGTGGTGGAGATCGACGACAGCGTGATGGAGCACTACCTCGACAAGGGCGAGGCATCGCTGACCACGGCCGAACTGCATGACGCCCTGGAGCACTGCCTGCGCGACGGACACCTGGTGCCGATCGTGTTCACCAGTGCGCGCGACGGCGTCGGCGTCAACGAACTGCTCGAGCTGATCGAACGCATCCTGCCCTGCCCCAACGAAGTCAATCCACCGCCGTTCCACGACGACAGCGGCACGCGCTTCGCGATCGCCGCCGATGCGGCGAAACACGTGGTGGCCGACGTCTTCAAGATCGTCAATGACCCGTTCGTCGGCAAGCTGGGCGTGTTCCGGGTATGGCAGGGCACCGTGCGCAAGGATTCGCAGTTGCTGGTCGACGACGGGCGCAAGCCGTTCAAGGTCGCGCACCTGTTCCGGCTGAAGGGCAAGGACCACGTGGAGATCGACGAGGCCTTGCCGGGCGACATCGTCGCGGTGGCCAAGGTCGACGAGATCCATTTCGACGCCGTGTTGCACGACGCCGCCGATGAATCGCGCATCCACCTGCAGCCGTGTCCGTTTCCGTCGCCGATGTTCGGCCTGGCCGTGGAACCGGCGCACAAGGGCCAGGAGCAGAAGCTGTCGCAGGCGCTCGCACGGCTTGCCGAGGAAGACCCCTGCTTCATCGTCGAACACCATGCCGAGGTGAACCAGACCGTCATCCGCGGTCTCTCCGACCTGCACCTGAAGCTGATGCTGGAACGGATGAAGTCACGCTACGACGTCGAGGTGGTGACCCAGGCACCGCGCATCGCATATCGCGAAACCATCGGTGGCTCGTCCGAAGGACACCATCGGCACAAGAAACAGACCGGTGGCGCGGGTCAGTTCGGCGAAGTGTTCCTGCGCGTGGAACCGCTGGATCGTGGCGCGGGATTCGTCTTCGCGGATGAAACCAAGGGCGGCGTGATCCCGAACCAGTTCATGCCGGCGATCGAGAAGGGCATCCGCCAGGCGATGGACGGCGGTGCCGTCGCCGGCTACCCGATGCAGGACGTGCGCGTCGTGGTCTACGACGGCAAGCACCATCCGGTGGACTCGAAGGAGGTGGCGTTCATCAGCGCGGGCCGCAAGGCGTTCCTCGACGCGGTATCGCGAGCGCGGCCGCTGGTGCTGGAACCGGTGGTCGACCTCGAGGTATCGATCCCGGACCACTCGGTAGGCGACGTGACCGGTGGGCTGGCCTCGCGACGTGCGCAGATCATGGGCACGGATTCACTGCGCGGCGGCGAGACCCTGATCAAGGCCCGCGTGCCCCTGGCCGAGCTGGCGGATTTCCCGACGCAGCTGAAGGCGGTCACCGGCGGCCAGGGCCGCTACGCAATGGACTTCAGCCACTACGACACCGTGCCGCCCGGCGTGCAACGCAAGCTGGTCGAGATGTGGAAGCCCAAAGCCGAAGAAGACTAACCCCCTAGCCCAACCCCAACCCCCAATGTAGGAGCGCGCCTGCGCGCGAAAGCCCACGAAGCGATGCGCCCAAACCACCCGCCACATCGCTTCGTTTCTTCCTCTTCCAACCCTCCTCCACGCCCCACTCAGCCAGCCAGCGCCCCAATCAACGCCTCCGTAAACGCCGGAATATCGTCAGGCTTGCGGCTCGTAATCAGGTTCCCGTCCTTCACCACCTGGCTATCCTCCCACTGCGCACCCGCATTCCCCAGGTCAGCCTTGAGCGACGGCCACGAGGTGACCTTTTTGCCCTTGACCAGGCCCGCGTTGATCAGGGTCCACGGACCGTGGCAGATCGCGGCGACGGGCTTGCCGGCGTCGGCGATGGTCTTGACCAGGCCGACCGCCTTGTCGTCCATGCGCAGCTTGTCGGGGTTGATCACGCCACCGGGAAGCACGATGGCGTCGTAGCGACCCGCGTCGGCCTGGTCCAGGGCCACGTCGACGTCGACGGACTGGCCCCAGTCCTTGTTGTCCCAGCCCTTGATCTGCTTCGCGTCGCCCGGCGCGATGACATCCACCGTCGCCCCTGCCTCTTCGAGCAGGCGCTTGGGTTCCATCAGTTCGGACTGTTCGAAACCGTCAGTGGCGAGGACGGCGATGCGGCGGCCTTCGAGTTGCTTGCGGGCCATGGTGGGCTCCTGTCGCGGATAAGGTCCGGACAGGATCGAAGGCGGCGGATCAGCGGGACGTCGCGCAGGTGTCGCCGTCCCGTGTGCAAAGGTGAAGGTCAGGCGGCCTTGCGCTTGGGCTTCAGCATGGTGCCGGTGCACTTGGGCGAGCCGCAGCGGCAGGCCCAGATCTTCTTCAGGCGCGCGGTGTGCGGCATATCCAGGGTGATGCCATAGTCGTAGACCAGCTCTTCACCCGGGGCGATGTCGCGCAAGGCCTCGATCATCACCTTATCTTTCTTCGAATCCTTGCCCGGTTCGTCCTCGAGGATCACGGCCTGGCAGTTCGGATCGCAGCCGTAGTTGATCCAGCGCGCGACGTTGCCGTGGCTGTTGCCGTCGACGATCCACTTGTCGTTCAGCGTGAACAGGAAGGTGTGGCCGGTTTCGCCGCCGTCGCCGTACTTCTTGTCGGCCTGGGCGTGGGTGATCCGGTCGCCCTTGTATTCGATGACATCTTCGCCGGCCTTGATGGGCGCGGTGGCGAAGACGCCGTTGCCGTGGATGGGGGAGCGGCGCGCGACGATGCGTCGTGTCATGGGGTGGATAACCGTCATGGAAGGCAAAAAGGGATGATGCCTGCTTGGGCTGCGCTTGGGAACCGCGTTTCAAACGCCGTCTCGCGCATACAGGGCCCCGGCGCTACCATCGAACGGGTGTTCGAAGCCTCCATGCCTGGGGAATCACCTTGATGCGACGCCTTTCCATCCTTCGCGTGGCCACGCTCGCCGGCCTCGTGCTCATCGCCGGCTGCGGACCCGTGAAGAAAAGCGTGTTCCCGCCATCGGTCTCGCTGTCCGAAGTCAGCGCGAAGCCGGGCGGCACCTGGCATGTGACCCTGCGCGTGCGTAACAACAGCTACACGGGCATGTCGTTTGATCGCTTCCAGGGTACCTTCCAGGTCGGCCAGCTGGGCGGCGTGCTGCTCGATGCGAAGATCGACCAGGACATCCCCTCCTTCGCCGCCGACGTCACCCAGGTCGATCTCCTGCCCACGCCGGAGATGTCGAAGGCGCTCGCCGAACTGGCCGCCAAGGGCAGCACCGGCGCCCTGGCCTACAGCATCGAAGGCCGCGTGACGGCCACGCCCGAGAAAGAAACCAAGCCCGACACGTACCCCGTGCACGGCAAGAGCTGGCTGTCGCCGGTGCCCGGCATCCCGGACACCTACCGCTCGCCCTGACCCCTCCTTACCCAGCCGTTTTCGCCAGGATTCCCGATGACGATCTACAAAGCCCCGCTCAATGACATGCGTTTCGCGCTCTACGACGTGCTCGGCGCCGAAGCCGTGCTGGCCCGCCTCGAAGGCGGCGAAGCGCATAACCGCGAATTGCTGGACGCCGTGCTCGACGAAGCCGCGCGTTTCAACGAGCAGGTGCTCGCCCCGCTGAATGCCTCCGGCGATGCCGAGGGCTGCCACTACGACAAGGCGACCGCCTCGGTCACCACGCCGAAGGGCTTCAAGGAAGCCTATCGCCAGTACGCCGACGGCGGCTGGGCCGGCCTTACCGCGCACGAAAAATTCGGTGGCCAGGCGCTCCCCGCCGTGCTCGGCGCGCTGGTGAAGGAAATGATCGACTCGGCCAACCTGGCCTGGGGCATCTATCCCCTGCTCTCGCACGGCGCGACCGACGCGCTGGAGCACCATGGCGACGAGTGGCAGCAGGACACCTTCCTCAAGCCGCTGGTGGAAGGCCGCTGGACCGGCACCATGTGCCTGACCGAACCGCAGGCCGGCTCCGACCTGGGCCTGCTGAAGACTCGTGCCGAACCGAACGACGACGGCAGCTACCGGGTCACCGGCACGAAGATCTTCATCAGCGCCGGCGAGCACGATTTCGCCGAGAACATCATCCACCTCGTGCTCGCCCGCCTGCCGGACGCGCCGGCCGGTAGCCGCGGCATCTCGATGCTGGTGGTGCCGAAGTTCAAGGTGAATGCGGACGGCTCGCTGGGCGAGCGCAATGCCGCCGCGGCCGGCGCCATCGAGCACAAGATGGGCATCAAGGGCTCGGCCACCTGCGTGATGAATTTCGACGAGGCGCAGGGCTGGCTGATCGGCCCCGCGCACAAGGGCCTGGTGGCAATGTTCACCATGATGAATGCGGCGCGCCTCGCCGTCGGCATCCAGGGCCTGGCGGTATCCGAGCGTGCCCTGCAGAACAGCCTGAACTACGCCCGCGAGCGCCTGCAGATGCGTGCGCTGTCCGGCCCGAAGTTGCCGGAAAAGCCGGCCGATCCGCTCACCGTCCATCCCGACGTGCGCAGGATGCTGCTCACCCAGCGCGCCTTCGTCGAGGGCGGTCGCGTGCTGGCCGCCTACGCGGCGCTGCAGAGCGACATCGAATCGCGCGATGCCGATCCGCAGGCGCGCAAGCAGGCGGGTGAACTGCTTTCGTTCCTGATCCCGATCGCCAAGGGCCTGCTGACCGAAGCGGCCCAGGAATGCACCAAGGAAGCGCTGCAGATCTTCGGCGGCCACGGTTTCATCGCCGAACATGGCATGGAGCAGTTCGTCCGCGATGCCCGCATCATCACCCTGTACGAAGGCACCACGCAGATCCAGGCGCTGGACCTGCTCGGCCGCAAGATCGTCCAGCTGCAGGGTGCGGGCCTGAAGCATTTCCTCGGCGAGATCTCGGCGTTCTGCCACGCCAACGCGGCGAACGAGACGGTGAAGGCCTATGTCGGCCCGCTGGCCGTAGCAGCGAAGGCCTGGGGCGACCTGACCATCGAGATCGCCGGCAAGGCCCAGGCCAACCCCGAAGAACTCGGCGCGGCCGCGGTCGATTATTTGTATTACTCCGGCTACATCACCCTGGCCTATTGCCTGGCCCGCAGCGTGCTGGCCGCCGAGGGCACGACCCTGCTCAACGCCGAGGGCAAGCAGGCCAAGCGCGACACGGCCAACTTCTACTTCGCCCGCATCCTGCCGCGCATCCACCTGCACAAGGCGGCGATCGACGCCGGCGTCGAGACCCTGCCCGAGCTGCTGTAGGAGCGCGCCTGCGCGCGACCGGACCATGGCATCCAGATCGGGGAAATGGGCCTGGTCGCCATGGATGGCAAGGGCAATGGCCATGGATGGCAAGGGCAATGGCCATGGATGGCCAGGCTATCGCCATGGATGGTCGGGCCATTTCGGCCTATCGCGCCTCTATCGCACCCCTATCGCGCGCAGGCGCGCTCCTACATAGGGGCATGCGTGCTTTACGCGTTGGGCTGCCGGGTGTAGAACGGGACCAGCCCGGACACCCAACGCCAACGACGGTTCCCGACACGATGAGCGACCCAGCGTTCCTGATTCGTCTCGCCGAGAGCGACGACGATGACTTTATCCTCGGCCTTGTCCACCGGTTCATCCACTTCCCGCTGCCGAACGGCCGGACGAAGAGCGACTGCCTCAAGGGCATCGAGACGGACCTGGTCAGGCACCTCGACGAGCAACCGTCCAACAGCTACATCTTCATCGCCGAGAACGACGATGGCGACGCGGTGGGTTTCATCCACCTGCAGAAGACCAAGGATTTCTTCACCCAGCGCGACAACTGCCATATCTCGGATATCGCGGTCGACGAGCGCTACGAGGGCTCCGGCGTCGGCAAGGCCATGCTCGACCACGCCTACGTCTGGGCCAAGGAGCATCGCTGCCAGTTCGTCACGCTGGCGGTGTTCCCCGGGAACGAGCGCGCACGCGACCTGTACATGAAGCACGGGTTCGATACGGACCTGGTGCGGATGGCCCGACCGGTCCGCTGAAGCGGACCGGGTGGCACGAAAAAGGCCGCCCGAAGGCGGCCTTTTTCGTTATCCAGCGTGACGCCGCGATCAGGCGTTGAGCTTGGCGCCGTCGTCCTTCGTCTCACGCGTGTCCAGGCGGGCCGCCATGCGATCAATGTTGGCCAGCGACACCAGGTGGGCGTAGATCCAGCCGAACGCGCCTTCGCGGAGGAACTCGCCAGCGACCTTTTCGTCGAGCTTGCGCAGCTTCTCTTCGTTGATCACGAACAGGCCGTTGAGGTTGATCCCGCGGCCTTCCTTCTGCAGGGTGATGGTGCGCGGCTCGAGCAGGTCGTGCTCGCGCAGCTTGCCCATGAACCACTGGGTGCGGGCCACGTGGTCCTGGAACTCGCCCAGGAAGTTCACGGCGTTGGTCAGGGCCGGGGCGTCGGTGCCGTCTTCGTTGAAGAGGCGCTCGCCTTCGGTCTCGTTGAAGCCTTCGTAGGCCTCGTCGAGGAACACGGTGAAATCGTCGCCCTCGGCGCCGACCGGCTTCTCGGCCAGCACGAACGGGTAGCGGCGGACGAAGGCCGGGATGTACATGCCCTGTTCCCAGAAACCGTTCTCGCCGACGAACAGGTTTTCACCCTGGCGCAGGCCGAGGAGGGCCATCGGACCCGCGTCCTCGATGCTGTTGCCAGCGAACAGGATGGGGAAGTCACGCGCGGCCGGGGCGAACTCGACGCCGGTCAGCGGCACGGAGTGTGCCTTGGCGGCGAAATGGATGTTGTTCACCGCCTTCAGGCGAAGGTCACGGTGAGTCGTCCGGTTCAGCGCCACCGGGCGCTCGTAGAAAAGCACTTCTGCCACTGTCATTCCCTCTTGGACCCGCCAGGCCTGGGAAGCCACCCCGGCCCCCCTTCCAAACCCGTCGGTCTCGAATCGAACGCCCACTATATCAGCGGCGCGGAACAGGAAAAGCCCCGCAAGATCCATACCGCGGCGATGCTTTTCTGTCGTAATTATGGGCTATGCTCGGGCGAACGCCCTCGTAAAGGGCGGGGCCACCCCATGGCCCGCACGGAGTTCGGCTTGCTGGAACGCTCTTTCGCGCACGTGAAGGACGAGACTAGATGACGATGGAAGTGCTCCAGGAGGACCTGCCGAAAGTGGCTGCGCTGCACGCCACGCGGGTGCTCTCGCTCGATGCCTCCGGCCGCATCCTCGACTGGATCAGCTGGCAGGACGCGGTTTGCCTCTATGTACGCGGGGTCGTGGCCTGGACCCTGGGCGATCCCTGCGTGACCGTCCGCGGCGGCATCAGCCGCGCCTCAGGCCTGCGCAGCAGCCTGGAACTGCACCCGATCGTGGCCAGCACCGGCCATTGCCGCGAACATGCCATCGATCCGGCGCCCGCCCTCACCAACACCGCCCTGTTCGCCCGCGACCGGCATATCTGCCTGTATTGCGGCCATCAGTACACCCGCCACGAGCTCACCCGCGACCACGTCGTGCCCATCTCCAAGAAGGGCGCGGACGAGTGGGAAAACGTGGTCAGCGCCTGCCTTGCCTGCAACCTGCGCAAGAGCAACCGGACCCCACACCAGGCGAATATGCCGCTTTTGGCCGTGCCCTACCGGCCGAGCTGGGTGGAGCACCTGATCCTGTCCAACCGCAACATCCTGGCCGACCAGATGGAGTTCCTGGTCAGCCACCTGCCCCGGGATCGCCGCCCGGGGTAAGGCTCGCCTTCGTTTTTTCACACGCTGGTCCTTGCCCCGCCCCCTGCTTGGGCGAACAATAGGCGGATGAACGACCTCTCGAACTATCCCTATCTGGCGCAGATCGACTCGCCGGAGGATCTCCGCCGTTTCTCGGCGGACGAACTGCCGGCGATCGCCGACGAGCTGCGCCGCTACCTGATCGAGGCCGTGGCCTCGTCGGGCGGGCATTTCAGCTCGGGCCTGGGCGTGCTGGAGCTCACCGTGGCCCTGCACCACGTGTTCGAGACCCCGAAGGACCGCCTGGTCTGGGACGTCGGCCACCAGTGCTACCCGCACAAGATCCTCACCGGCCGCCGTGACCGGATCACCACGATCAAGAAGAAGGACGGCTTGGCGCCGTTCCCGCGCCGCGACGAAAGCGAGTACGACACCTTCGGCGTCGGCCATTCGTCGACCTCGATCTCGGCCGCGCTGGGCATGGCCATCGCCCTGCAGCGCCGTGGGGACAACCGCAAGGTGGTCGCCGTGATCGGCGATGGCGCGTTCACCGCCGGCATGGCCTTCGAAGCCATGAACCACGGCGGCGACGTCGAGCCGAACATGCTGGTGATCCTCAACGACAACGGCATGTCGATCAGCGAGAACGTCGGCGCCATGACCAAGATGGCGGCGCGCGCGATGTCCAGCCGCACCCTCAATGCGTGGCGCGAGCGGGCCAAGAAGGCCATGCCGCGCGAGTCCTTCTTCGGCCGCTTCTTCAAGCGCTGGGAAGAACACGCCAAGGGCATGTTCGTGCCGTCCACGCTGTTCGAGGAACTCGGTTTCCATTACACCGGGCCGATCGACGGCCACAACATGGGCCAGCTGGTCCAGGCGCTGGAAATGGTCAAGGACCTGCCCGGCCCGCAGCTGCTCCACGTGATGACGACCAAGGGCAAGGGCTACGAACCTGCCGAAAAGGCACAGATCGAATACCACGCCGTGGGTCCGTTCGACCCCATCGCGGGCCTGGTGAAGAAGGGCGTGCCGGCCAAGCCGACCTATACCGACATCTTCAGCGACTGGCTCTGTGACCAGGCCGCTGCCGACGAGCGCCTGCTCGGCATCACCCCGGCGATGCGCGAAGGCTCCGGCCTGGTGCGTTTCTCGAAGGAATACCCGCAGCGCTATTTCGACGTGGCGATCGCCGAGCAGCATGCGGTCACGCTCGCCGCCGGCATGGCCGTGGAGGGCGCGAAGCCGGTGGTGGCGATCTACTCCACCTTCCTGCAGCGTGCCTACGACCAGGCCATCCACGACGTCGCCCTGCAGAACCTCGACGTGACCTACGCGATCGACCGCGCCGGCGTGGTCGGCCCGGACGGCGCGACCCACTGCGGCAGCTTCGACATGTCGTTCCTGCGCGTGCTGCCGAACATGGTGATCATGGCGCCCGCCGACGAGAACGAGTGCCGGATGATGCTGAGCACCGGCTATGCCTATAACGGCCCGGCCGCGATCCGCTATCCGCGCGGCACTGGCCCGGGCGCGAAGATCAGCGAAGGCCTGGAGACGCTGCCGATCGGCAAGGGCGAGATCCGTCGTCGCGGCCACCATGGGCTGGCGATCCTCTCCTTCGGCACCATGCTCGCCCCGGCGGCGATCATCGCCGCGGAAGTCGACGCCACGCTGGCCAACATGCGCTTCGTCAAGCCGCTGGATGAAGAGCTCATCCTCGAGCTCGCGCGCACCCACCAGGCCTTCGTCACCATCGAGGACAACGCCGTCGCCGGTGGCGCCGGCGCAGGCGTCGCCGAGTTCCTCGCGGCGAAGGGCGTCACCCTGCCGATCTACCACCTCGGCCTGCCCGACGAATATCTCGAACACGGCAGCCGCGAAGAAGTGCTGACCATGGCCGGCCTCGACCTGCCGCAGATCCGCAGCGCGATCCGCGGGCGTTTCCCGCAGTTCGTGGCGTCGGCGGTGGCCAGCGCGGGTTAACCCGAACGATCCAACGCGCACGCACCGGGCCCGGTGCGTGCGTCCCGACACGAAGGAACGCCATGCCGGGTTTTCGATTCTTCCAGCGCGTGTCGCAAGCGCCGACCCACCCGAAGAACGCGCCCGCCGCGCGCGAGTTCGATGTCGAGAACCTGTATGCCGGCCCGCTCGACACCGGCGCCGATGCACCGGGCGAGGCGCTGACCCTCGACGAGAAGCTGCGCCAGGCGTACTTCTGGATCGTCAACAACGCGATCATCAGCCCGCATTACGACATCGAATTCAACGAAGGCCCGGCGCCGAGCTTCAGCATCGGCGACACCCGTCGCACGCTGGTGCTGCCCTCCGCGCAGAGCTATTCCAGCTTCGTCCTGTTGCCCCTGCTGACCTTCGCCACGCGGCGCAAATGCCTGCTGGTCGGCGGACCCGGCCGCGGCAAGACCGCCAGCGCCACGCTGATGGGCGTGCTCGCCGGCTACCCGTTGCGTGAGGTGAAGCGCGCGATGCAGCACGGCCATCCGCAGATGACCGTCGCCGACCTGCTCGGCAACCCGCTGCCCGCCGACCTCGCCACCGCGCAGGACATGGACGACATCCGCATCGCCTGGCGTCGCTGGCTGGGCATGCGGGTGAAGATCGTCGACGAATACAACCGCATCCCCACCCGCACGCAAAGCGCCCTGCTCACCCTGATGGGCGACAACTACGCCGAAGTACTAAACCACGTCTACGAGTGTCCGGAATCGGCGTGGTACCTCACCGCCAACGACGACCTCGGTGGCGGCACCTACCAGGTGATCGAGGCCTTGCGCGATCGCATCGACGTCACCGTGCAGGCGCTGGCGTTCAACCCGCGCTTCCTCGACGACCTGCTGCTGCGGATCGAAGGCGACGTGCGTCCCGAAGACATGGTCCCGCCGGAGATCGTGTTCAGCGCGGAAGAGATCGACGCGATGTCGCGGCGGATCCGCGCGATCGAGGTCCCCGCGGACGTGCGTCGCCGGCTGGAGTTCTTCGCCAGCCAGTTCGAATTCATGGAAGTGGCCGGCCAGCAGCTGGAGTACATGACCAAGGACGCGGCGCGCCTGGCCGGCGGTGACTGGAACCGGCTCACCGCCACCGACACCGGTCGCGATCGCCTGAAAGACATCGGCTGCCAGACCCGCAACGGCCTTTCGGTACGCACCCTGCTGACCCTGCTGGTGTACGCCAAGGCCATGGCGTTCTTCCGCGGCAACGAATCCGTTGCGCTGGACGACCTGCGCCAGGTGGTGCCCTTCGTCCTGCACGGCAAGCTGCACCCGGACCTGGACTCGCCGTTCTTCGGCCTGCCGGAAAACGCGGTATACCGCACCGACACCTATAGCTGGCTGCGCCACCTGCTCGACCTGTCCAACGCGGATTACGACCAGTTCGACCTGGATCGCGACGACCCGGTCGGCAAGGCCTCCGAGGAGTTCGCCAGGGGCCTCGACGGCGTGGCCGAGCGTGACGTGCGCCGCCGCCTCGCCGCGATCGAACACCTCGTCGAAGAACGCACGAAGGGCCGCAAGCTGTATGGCCACATCTACGACGACCTGGTGAAGCTGAAATACCTGCACCAGCGCTACACCAACTACCTGCAGTGGCTGCGCGCGCAATGAAGCGCGTCGGACCGGCCCTCGCACGCGTGCTGGCGGCGGGTCGCAACGACTTCAATGCACGCGTCGCCACGGCGCGCCACCAATACCCCGCCTTCGATACCGAGGCCTTCGCCGCCCTGCTGGCCGGCCCGCTCGATGCGGTGGTCGCCGCCGTGCCGTCGGAACGCCAGGCCGCGGTGACGCTGGCGGGATATCACCTGTGCCTGCAACTGGCAGGCCGCGCAAGCGCGTCGCTGGTCGCCGTCAGCGCGGCGTGGGAGCGCCTGGCCGTGCCTGCCAGCGCGCTGATCGCGGTGCAGCCGGACAGCGTGCTGGGCGCGCTGAGCCACGCCACGCTACGCATCGCGCAGGCGCCCGGTGCCCGCCAGGCCATCTGGCTGGAAAGCTTCGCCACGCTGTCGCCGCGTTGCGAGACCGTCACGCAGTGGCGTGCCGTCGGCCAGGTGCTCGCGTGGCGTGCCGGCATGCCGACCTACCGCGACGGTGCGTTGCGCCTTGCCGCGCAGCTGCCCGCCGCGCTCGCCAGCGCCGCGCTCGGCGCGGAGGGCGAAGCGCTGCAGCCGCTGCTCGACGGACACGCCGCCGATCCCTGGTGGCAGCCGTCGGGACGCGTGGAGGCCTTGCGCGACGTGGGTGCGTTCACCGGCTTCGGCGGCGTGTTCCCCGAACCTCCCGAGGTGCGAGCGGATGCGGCGCGCTTCGTCGTGCGCAGCGGCGAGCGTTTCTTCGCGCTGGTCGCCGACGCCTACGGCGCGGCCCTGCTGCCGGCGACAGCCGATGAGTTCCACGCGGCGCGCGCGCCGGGCCGGCCGGACGCCGCATGGCGTGCCCGGCTCGGCGAACACGGCTTGCCCGCGGACGAACTGGCCGTCGTCGCGCATGCCGACGCGCTGGCGATCAGTTCGCCGTTCAGCCACGTCATCTGCGTGCAGCCCCTGCCGCGATGAGCGAGGCCACGACAACACCCCCGCCGCTACCCACGCCGGGCGAGCGCCTGGCCGCCTGGCGCACCGCGTGGCCGGCCGCACTGGCCTGCTGGAGCCGCTTCACCCGCCTGCGCGATCCGCGCCTGTGCGATACGCGCGTGGAAGCGGCGCAGGAAGGGCTGAGCGGCAGCTTCGCGATGATCCGCCTGTTCGACCAGAGCGTGGTGATCGACATGGAAACGGTGGCGCGGTTCGGCCTGGATGACCTCGCCGTGGAAGTGCTCGCCCACGAAATCGGCCACCACGTGCTGGCCCCCGCGACGGCCTCCGACCAGTTCCGCCTGCTCGCGCGCATGCGTCGCGCGTTGCCCACGCTGGAACGGCATGCGCCGATGGTGGCCAACCTCTACACCGACCTGTTCATCAACGACCGCCTGCAGCGCCGCGCCGGGCTGCGCATGGACGAGGTCTACCGGCGCCTGGCCAGGGCCACGCCCGCGTCGCCGGACAACCGCCTGTGGATGCTGTACATGGGCATCTACGAAGAACTGTGGAGCCTGCCGCGCGGCAGCCTCGGCGGCGCCGTCGACGACGTGCGCATCCGCGGCGACGCGTGGCTTGGCGCGCGGCTGATCCGCGTCTACAGCGGCGAGTGGCTGCATGCCGCCGGGCGCTTCGCCACCCTGTTGCTGGAATACCTGGTCGAAGACACCCACGGATCGGATGCGCTGGGTTACCTGCACGACACGCGGATGGCCGCCGAACACTGCGAGCCGAGCGGACTGGTCGACGTGGAGAGCGACGAACTCGACGGCGGCATCCATCCCAGCGAGGATCCGGGTCTCTCCGGCGAGCGGACGGCACCCGTCGAGCCCGCGACATCGAACGAGCGATCCACCGGCCAGGCACGCGAGCCATTCGAATACGGCGAGATCCTCAAGGCCGCGGGCGTCACCCGCAGCGAACACGACATCGCCGTGCGCTACTACCGCGAACGCGCCCTGCCCGACCTCGTGCCGTTCCCGACGCGACGCGCGCCCGAATCCCCCGAGCCCTTGCCCGAAGGCCTGGAAACCTGGGAAGTGGGCGACGCCGTCGAAGACATCGACTGGTTCCAGAGCGTGCTGGTGTCGCCGCGGATCATTCCCGGCGTGACCACCGTGCGCCGGACCATGGGCGTGTCGCCGGGGCGCGAGCAGGACGTCATCCCGGTCGACCTCGACATCTACGTGGACAGTTCCGGCTCGATGCCCAACCCGCAACAGCACACCTCGTACCTCGCCCTGGCCGGCGCGATCATCGCGCTGTCCGCCCTGCGCACGGGCTCGCGCGTGCAGGCGACGCTGTGGAGCGGCAAGCAGCAGTACATGCACACCGAGGGTTTCGTTCGCGACGAAGACGCGATCCTGCGCGTGCTCACCGGCTACTACGGTGGCGCCACCGCCTTTCCCATCCACCGGCTGCGCGAGACCTTCGCTGCGCGGCGCCCGCACGATCGCCCGGTGCATATCCTGATGATTTCCGATGCCGGCATCGACACGATGTTCGCCCGTGACGAGCAGGGGCTCAGCGGTTGGGACATCAGCGCGCATGCACTCGCCGTCGGTCGCGCCGGCGGCACCATGGCGCTGAATATCCCCGCGAACTGGACCTCGGGCCAGTGGTTCGGCGACCTGCGCCGCGCACGCGACGAACAGGGCTGGGCCATCCACCCCTGCGCGACGATGGAAGACCTGGTCGCGTTCGCCCGCGCCTTCAGCGACCAGCATTACCGCAACAGGGAAGCCGCCTGATGGAACGCGAAGGCCCCGTCCTTGAAACACTGACCCGCCGTCTCGCGGAAACGCCGGTGGAATTCCTCGACGAACCGCGCGTCGCGGCGGCGGGCACCGTGCGCGTCGCTGCGCTGGTGCACGACCTGCTGCGCCTGCACGGGCATCGCGTCGACGCGTCGGCCTTGCGTCGCTATGTCTCCGGCGATGCACGCGCCGATCGCAACCGCCTGATGCTGGTCCAGGTCACCACCTGGCTGCTCGCCGACGACTGGTTCGTCGACGCGAAGCCCGCGCGCGAGGGCCTGCTGCAGGTGCTCGACCAGGCCGCCGCCGAGCTGGTCGCCGGTGGCAGCGCGGACCGTTTCGTGCACGATGCCGAGCGCCGCGAAGAACTGGCCCGCACGGCGCTTGCCCGGCTTGGCTATCGCCCGGCGGGCGAAGCGCGCGCGGAAGCGACCGACCGGCTGTCGTCGATCAGCGGCGTGGAACGCGCACGCCTGCTGGAAGCGGCACGCAGCGCCGAGGAACGGGCACGGGCGATCCGCGAAGCGCTGGCGAAGAAGGCAGCCGCCGAATCGGCCGACAAGTGGACGCGTGAATGACCGAAGCCACCGATACCGACCGCTATCCGACCCTGAGCGACGCCGGCCGCGCGATGCTCCGGCGGATGCGCGAGCATCCGGCGGCACCGCGGTTCACCCAGGCCAGCGGTAACCGGCTGCGCGACGACGATCTCGCGGACCTCGCCGGCTACGAACAGGCCATGGCGGGCTCGCCGGTGCCGTCGATCAACGGCACGGAGCCCGCGTGGCTCGCCGGGGTGGTCGCGCATGCCTTCCGCGAGGTGCCGCACTACCGCGCGCTCGGTGCGCCGCCACGGCGCTTCAGCGACATCCAGCCGCTGTCGCGCGCGATGCTCGCGGCGGACGTCGCCAGCTTCGTGCCGGACAGCCTGCCGCTGGACCGGCTGGTCCAGTTCCAGACCACCGGCACCACCGGCCACCCGATGTTGGTGCCCTCGCATCCGCGCGTGGCGGGCCGCTACCTCACCCACCACCGCCGCGCACTGCGCCGGGTCGGGATCGAGCCCGTGGGCGGCGCCGACCGCGTGGGCGTGATCCTGCTCGGCCACCAGTCGCGCTGCTTCACCTACACCTCGGTGACCCCACAGACCGGCGAATCCGGGCTGGCGAAGATCAACCTGCATCCCGGCGACTGGCAGTCGCCCGCCGACCGCGAGGCGTGGCTCGACGCGATGGACCCCGAGTTCCTTGCCGGCGATCCGCTGTCCTTCGCCGAACTGCTGCGCGTGCCAACACGGGTCCGGCCACGCGCGCTGCTGTCGGTGTCGATGATGCTGTCGCCGGGCCTGCGCGATGCCCTGGCCGCGCGCTTCGGCTGCCCGGTGCTCGACATCTATTCGATGAACGAAGTCGGCCCCGTGGCCGTTTACGACGACGCGGCCGGTGGCCACGTCCCGCTGCAACCCCGCCTGTATATCGAGATCCTGCGCGACGACGGCACGCGTGCGGCGCAAGGCGAGCGCGGCGAGATCGTCGTCTCCGGCGGCTTCAACGATTACCTGCCCCTGCTGCGCTATCGCA
>CP076546.1:4392500-4490000 GCA_018889975.1 Bacillus sp. NP157 | reverse complement strand
GGCGGGCGCCGATCAGTCCATTTCGACCATTTCGAAGTCGTCCTTGGTCACGCCGCAGTCCGGGCAGGTCCAGGTATCCGGGATATCTTCCCAGCGAGTGCCAGGTGCAATGTCCTCTTCCGGCAAGCCCAGCGCTTCGTCATAGATGAAGCCGCAGACGACGCACATCCATTTGCGCAGGGTGGTTTCGGTGTCGTTGCTCATGGCCTGGCTTACTGTTCCACTGGAAAGTCTCGCATTCTGTCATCCCCGGCGTGACCGCGGTAGCGCGACGCCTACACAGCCCTGAAGGACATCCATGAGCACCCTCCTCCGAACCCGACTGCCCGGCAAGGGCGTCTACGCCATCACGGACGGGCCGCGCGACGACCTGTTCGCCGCGGTGGAGGCGGCGCTGGCTGGCGGGATCCGCCTCCTGCAGTACCGCGACAAGACCACCGACGCGACCCGCCGCCGCCAGGAAGCCACGGAACTGGCCAGCCTGTGCGCGCGCCACGACGTCCCGCTGATCATCGGCGACGACGTCTCGCTGGCCAGGGAGATTGGCGCGGCGGGCGTGCATCTCGGCTTCCACGACATGCCGGTGGCCGAGGCGCGGGCCCTCCTTGGGCCGGACGCGATCATCGGGACCTCGTGCTACGGCTCGCTGGAGCGCGCCATCCAGATGAGGGATGCGGGCGCGGACTACATCGGCTTCGGCGCGATGCACCCCTCCCCGACCAAGCCGCACGCGACCACCATCGGTCTCGACGTATTGACGCAGGCGGCCCAGCTGGGCCTTCCCGTCGTGGCGATCGGCGGCCTCACCCCCGACAATGTGCAGCCTGTGCTTGATGCGGGCGCGGACTACGTGGCCGTCGTATCCGCCATCTTCTCCGCCCCCGATATCCAGGCGGCCGCGCGCCGCTTCGCCGACCTTTTCGATAACCGCCCCGGAATCATTCGATGACCACCAACCACGAACTCTTCGCCCGTGCCCGCCAGCTGATGCCCGGCGGCGTGAACTCGCCCGTCCGTGCCTTCAAGTCGGTCGGTGGCGAACCGTTCTTCACCGCGCGCGCCGACGGCGCCTACCTGTGGGACGTGGAAGGCAAGCGCTACATCGACTATGTCGGCTCCTGGGGTCCGATGATCGTCGGGCACAACCACCCCGCCGTGCGCGAGGCCGTGGTCGAGGCCGCCCAGAATGGACTGTCGTTCGGCACGCCCGGCCCGTCGGAAGTCAGCATGGCCGAGGCGATCGTCAAGCTGGTGCCGTCGATCGACATGGTGCGCATGGTCAATTCGGGCACCGAAGCCACGATGTCGGCGATCCGCCTGGCCCGCGGCGCCACCGGCCGCAACAAGATCGTGAAGTTCGAAGGCTGCTACCACGGCCATGGCGACAGCTTCCTGGTCAAGGCGGGCTCCGGCGCGCTGACCTTCGGCGTACCGACCTCGCCCGGCGTGCCGAAGGCCGCCGCCGACCTCACCCTGACCCTGCCCTACAACGACATCGACGCCGCGCGCTTGCTGTTCGCCCAGGAAGGCAAGGAAATCGCCGGCCTGATCATCGAGCCGGTCGCCGGCAACATGAACTGCATCGCGCCGAAGGATGGCTACCTGCAGGCCTTGCGCGAGCTGTGCACCGAACACGGCGCGCTGCTGATCTTCGACGAGGTCATGACCGGCTTCCGCGTCGCCCTCGGCGGTGCGCAGGCGCATTACGGCATCACGCCCGACCTGACCTGCTTCGGCAAGATCATCGGCGGCGGCATGCCGGTCGGCGCCTACGGTGGCCGTCGCGACCTGATGGAGCAGGTGGCGCCGGCGGGCCCGGTGTACCAGGCCGGCACGCTGTCGGGCAACCCGGTGGCGATGGCCGCGGGCCTCGCTATGCTCGGACTGATCCAGGCACCCGGCTTCTACGACGACCTCACCGCGCGTACCGCGAAGCTCACCGACGGCATCTCCGCCGCGGCGAAGAAGCACGGCATTCCCTTCAGCGTAAACCGCGTGGGCGCGATGTTCGGCCTGTTCTTCACCGACGAAAAGGTGGAGAGCTACGCACAGGCAACCGCAGCCGACGTCGCCGCGTTCAATCGCTTCTTCCACGGCATGCTCGAGCGCGGCGTGTATCTCGCACCGTCGGCCTTCGAAGCCGGCTTCGTCTCCAGCGCCCACAGCGACGCGATCATCGACGAAACCATCGCCATCGCCGACGAAGTCTTCGCCACGCTGAGAGCCTGACTGTAGGAGCGCGCCTGCGCGCGATGGGTTCGCCCTATCGCAGCAAGCCCCCGTCACGCCCAGGTGATACGCCGGGTGTGAGGGTGCGGCGGATATCCGGTCGCGCGCGGGCGCGCTCCTACAGGTTTGGGATCAGGCTACCTTGGCTTCGCGGGTGGCGAACTCGGCCAGTGCTGCGTGCAGGCGTTCGAGGCCTGCGGCCGTTTCTTCATCGGTGATGTTGAGCGGCGGCACGATGCGCAGCACGTCGGGGCCGGCCTGCAGGATGAGCAGGCCATGCGCGGCGGCGATGTCGAGCACTTCGCCTGCACGGCCCTTGAAGGCGCCATCGAGCACGGCGCCGATCATCAGCCCACGCCCGCGGATCTCCGCGAACAGCTGGAGCTCGTGGTTGAACTTCTCCAGCCCCTTGCGGATGTCGTTGGCCTGGCGCTCCACGTTCAACAGGATGGCGGGCGAAGCGATCTTGCGCAGCGCCACGCGAGCGACCGCGGCGGCCATCGGGTTGCCGCCGAACGTGGTGCCATGCGCGCCGAACTGCATCACTTCCGACACCTTCGGGCCGGCCAGCATCGCGCCGATCGGGAAACCCGCGCCCAGCGCCTTGGCCAGCGTGACGATATCCGGCGTGACGTGGTCATGCGTGTGCGCGAACAGCGTGCCCGTGCGACCCATGCCGCACTGGATTTCGTCCAGCACCATCAAGGCATCGTGCGCGTCGCACAGTTCGCGGATCTTCTTCAGGAAGCCCGGCGCGGCCGGCGTGACGCCGCCCTCGCCCTGCACCGGCTCGATCATCACCGCGGCCACGCCGCCCCTGGCGAAGGCCTCTTCCAGCGCGGCTTCGTCGTTGAACGCCACGTAGCGGAAGCCACCGGGCAGCGGCTCGTAGCCTTCCTGGTACTTCGGCTGCGCCGTGGCGGTCACCGACGCCAGCGTGCGGCCGTGGAACGAACCGTGGAAGGTGAGGATGACGCGGTTCTCGGGCGCACGGCCCTGCGATGCCGCCCACTTGCGCACGAGCTTGATCGCGGCCTCGTTGGCCTCGGTGCCCGAGTTGCACAGGAAGACACGCTCGGCGAACGGTGCGTGTTCGATCAGTTCCTCGGCGAGACGCAGCGGCGGCTCGGTCCAGAACACGTTGCTGGCATGCCACAGCTTCTGCGCCTGGTTGACCAGGGCGTCGACCAGCTCCGGCTCCTGGTGGCCCAGGGCGTTCACGGCGATGCCGGCGCCGAAATCGAGGTAGTCGCGGCCCTCGGTGTCCCACACGCGCGCGCCCTTGCCGTGGTCGAGGATGACATCACGGGGACGGTAGACAGACAGCCAATAGCGCTTGCCCAGGCCGATGAGATCGGAGGGTTCGACAGGATGCGACGACATGAAAACAACTCCCGGGCCCGGCCGCAGCGCCTGGCCCCAAACAGGTACGGATGGAATCGCACGGTACGCTCTGCGGTCCGACATCGATCCGATACCCGCGCGACGACACGCCGCCAGCGGGAAACCCCATCGTATAAGGCGCGGGCCGCGCGGACAACGGCTGTTCCGCGCGTGTTACGGCCTGTTACAGATCGCAACACCGCGGCAACGTCCGGCTGAACGCCGGGAGACCAAAATTCCTTGCGAATCAAAGTGTGGCCTGCGTGGCATGCGCCTTGCTCCCTTTACCGGGAGGCCACCATGCCGCGATGTTCGCTCGCCCGACGACCCTGCCAAGCCGGACGACGAATGGGAACTCCCGGTCCCCCAGAGGACCGGGAGTTTTCTTTTCAGCGGGACGGAGCCTCTAGCGCAACTGATCGAGGGCCAGCTGGTGCTTCTTGCAGAGGCGGTAGACAGTGACGCGGGAGACCCGCAACCGGCGGGCGCACTCGCTGATGTTGAAGGCGCTCGCGCGCAGGCAATCCACGATGGCCTCGCGCTCGGCCGAGGTGCGTGCGCTACCGAGGCTGTCGCGGTCGATCCCCGGCAGGTCGGCGTTGAGCTCGAGGTCTTCGGGCGTGATCAGCGCGTCGTCGGCGATCACCGCCGCCCGCTGCACGCGGTTCATCAGTTCACGTACGTTGCCCGGCCACGCGAAGGCATTCATGGCCTTGCGCGCCGACGTGCTGAAGGCGCGCGCGCGGGTGCCGTAGCTCTCGCGGAACGCATCCAGGAAGTGCTGGGCCAGCAGTTCGATGTCGCCATTGCGTTCGCGCAGCGGCGGCATGCGCAGGCGCAGCACGTTGAGGCGGTAGAACAGGTCTTCGCGGAAGCGCCCCTGTGCGACGGCCTTTTCCAGGTCGACGTGGGTGGCCGCGAGGACCCGCACGTTGACCTTGATCGACTGGCAGCTGCCGATCCGCTCGATGGTGCCTTCCTGCAGCACGCGCAGCAGGTTGGTCTGGGCGTCCAGCGGCAGGTCGCCGATTTCATCCAGGAAGACCGTACCTCCATCGGCCGATTCGAAATGGCCGATGCGCCGCGCGGTGGCGCCGGTGAACGAGCCCCGCTCGTGGCCGAACAGTTCGGACTGGACCAGGTTGGCCGGCAGCGCGCCGCAATTGATGGCGGCGAACGGCTTGTCCCTGCGTCCGGAAAGCTGGTGCAGCGCCCGGGCCGCCATCTCCTTGCCGGTCCCGGTCTCGCCGGTGATCAGCAGGGGAAGCTCCACGGGGGCAAATTTGCGGATGTTCTGCGAAAGCGAGCGGATCGCGGCGCTATGGCCGGTCATCACGCTGGGCTGGTCGTCGTCGAGCACCACCACGGGAATGCCGTCGGCGGGGACCCGTTGCAGGGCCTGGCGCAGCGCCTGCAGCGACGACGCACCCTCGATCAGCTCGAAAGCCTGTGGCAGGACATGCAGGATCGAGGGGTCGTTGGCCGGCGTACGCTGGCCAGTCAGCCCGATCCACGCGAGGCCCGGATGGGTGTCACGAAGTTCTTGCAATACGCGCACGGCCGCCTGGGCGCCAGCACGAAGGTCGACCACGGCAATCGCCGTGTCGCCACATTCCGGCAGCCCGGTATCGAGCCGTGCCGGGTCAGCCACCAGCGTTCGCCAGCCTGCCCGGATCAAACCGAAATGTTCTTCAACGCTTGGCCTTCCAACCCAGACGACGCAACGCCCCGTCGATTCCCCGCGCGACATGCCTGCTCCTCAACACCTGTTCAGTGGCCTGCTGCCGGCTGAAGCGGGTTCACCATGGACCCGCCGCCGGCACCCCCTGCAGGCCGGCAAGCCCCACACCGTCACGTGTGATGTCAGTACATGTGACGTTGAGCGAAGTTACCCCGGCATGCCGAAAGCGGCCATACACCAAACGGGCTAGCTCAGAGAGAGCGTCTGGCGGCCTTCCGCGCTTGCTAGAGAAACAAGTCCGGTAGTAGAGGCTGGCCCGGCGTGACCGCGTAGTGATCGAAGTCGCTCACGCCGTTTTCACGCAGCAGATCTTCGTCGATGCAGAAGCGCCCGGTGAACTCGCGGGCGGGTCGGGTGAGGATCGCATGGGCCGCATCGGCCACGATCTCGGGTTTCCGGCAATGTTCGGGCTTCACGCCATCGATCATGCCGATCGCGGCCGTGGCGATCACCGTTTTCGGCCACAGCGCATTCACCGCGATGCCGAGCGGCGCGAATTCCGGTGCCATGCCGAGCACGCACTGGCTCATGCCGAGCTTGGCGATCGTGTAGGCGACGTGCGGGGCGTACCAGTGCGGATCGATGCTCAAAGGCGGCGACAGCATCAGCACGTGGGGGTTCGTGGCATCTTTCAGGAACGGCAGGCAGGACTGGGTGACCAGGAAGGTGCCGCGCGTATTGACCTGGTGCATCAGGTCGAAGCGCTTCATCGGCGTGCCTTCGGTGCCGGCCAGCCAGATCGCGCTGGCGTTGTTCACCACGATGTCGATACCGCCGAAGCGCTCCGCCGCGGTGGCCGCGGCCATGCGCACTTCGGCTTCCTCGCGGATGTCGACCTTGAGCGCGAGCGCCTTGCCACCCGCCGCTTCGATCTCCGCCGCGGCAGTGTGGATGGTGCCCGGCAGCTTCGGATTGGGCACGCCGCTCTTCGCCGCGATGACGACGTTGGCACCGTCGCGCGCCGCGCGCACGCCGATAGCCAGGCCGATGCCGCGCGAGGCACCGGTGATGAACAGGGTCTTCCCGGCGAGCGAGGTCATGGCGGTTGGTTACCTAGGCGCGCTGGAAGCGCGGGAGGATGTCACGCAGTTCGGCGAGTCGTTGCAGCGGGTCGTCGAGTTCCAGCATGTGCTGGCATTCGTTCGCATCCAGCGGCAGCAACTCGCACAGGCGGAAGCCGATCCAGCTGGCGTCGTCCGCGCGCCCGGCCACGTCGTGGCGCCAGGGCGGGGCCATCTGTTCGGCGAGGCGCTCGAGGATGGTGGTGAGCAAGCCCAGTTCCGCGGGCACCGGCTGGGTCTGCTCGGGTTCCCAGCGCGCGATGTCGCCACGCACCTGGCCGTCCGAACGCACGCGCGTGCGGGTGACCCGGAAGCGCTGCCCGCCTTCGGCGACGATGCCGAGCAGGCCATCGTCGCGCGTGTGGAAGTCCGTGATCGTCGCCAGCGTGCCCACCGCGGCAGGCACGGCGGGCTGGCCCGCCTCGCGGCCGTCGAGGATCAGGCAGACGCCGAATCCCTTGCCGGTGCGTGCGCATTCGCGGACCAGGTCGATGTAACGCGGTTCGAAGATGCGCAATTGCAGGTGGCCGCCCGGGAAAAGGACGTTCGCCAGGGGAAATAGCGGGAGGTCGTGTGCGGGCGTGGTCGCGGCCATGCCCCTGAGTCTAACCTGCGCGGAGCGCGTCGAAGAAGCGCCGGGGCGCAGCTTCGAAGCCGCCGTTGGACATGAACACGACGTGGTCGCCGTCGCGGGCCTCGCCGAGCAGGGCGTCGATCAGTGCATCGACCGTGGGCGCCGTGCTGCCGTGGCCATCCAGCGCAGCGGTGACCTTGCCTGCATCCCAGGCGAGTTCCGGCCGGTGCAGGAAGACCACGCGATCGGCGTCGGCGAGCGAGGGAGCCAATGCATCGGCATGGGCACCCAGGCGCATGCTGTTCGAACGCGGCTCCAGTGCGACGAGGATGCGCGCCTTGCCGACCCGCGCGCGCAGGCCGGCCAGGGTGGTCGCGATCGCCGTCGGATGATGGGCGAAGTCGTCGAAGACGGTGACGCCACGGGCTTCGCCGATCAGCTCCATGCGACGGCGCGCGCTGGCGAAGCTGGCGAACGCCGGAAGCAGGCCGACGGGATCGACGCCCGCCGCGGCGGCCGCGGCCAGCGCAGCCAGCGCGTTCATCACGTTATGCCGCCCCAGCGACGGCCACGACACCTCGCCGAGCACCTCGCCACGACGGCTGACGCGGAAGTGCGAACCATCGGCGGCGAGCAGTTCGGCGCGCCAGTCACCGCTGTCGATGCCGAAGGTTTCCACCGGCGTCCACGCGCCCATCGCCAGCACCTCGGCGAGATACGGATCTTCGGCATTGACGATCAGCCGACCGTTCGCCGGCACCGTGCGGACCAGGTGGTGGAACTGGCGCTGGATCGCGGCCACGTCGGGGAAGATGTCCGCGTGGTCGTATTCCAGGTTGTTGAGGATGGCGATGCGCGGCCGGTAATGGACGAACTTGCTGCGCTTGTCGAAAAACGCCGAATCGTATTCGTCGGCTTCGATGACGAAGGGCTTGCCGCCGCCACGACGCGCGGAGACGTCGAAGTTGCCTGGCACGCCGCCGATCAGGAAGCCGGGATCCTGCCCGGCCTGCTCGAGCAGGTGGGCGAGCAGGCTGGTGGTCGTGGTCTTGCCGTGCGTGCCGGCCACGGCCAGCACTTCGCGGCCCCCGAGCAGGGTTTCGCCCAGCCACTGCGGGCCCGAGATGTAGCGCAGGCCTTCGTCGAGCATGTATTCCACGGCCGGGTTGCCGCGGACCATGGCGTTGCCGACCACGACCAGGTCGGGCGCCGGTTGCAGGTATTCGGCCTTGTAGCCCTGCATCAGGCCGATGCCGAGCGCTTCGAGCTGGGTGCTCATCGGCGGGTAGACGTTGTCGTCGGAACCCTCGACGTCGAGCGCCAGCTCGCGCGCAAGCGCGGCGACGCCGCCCATGAAGGTGCCGCAGATACCAAGGATATGGACGCGCATGGAGGGGCTCGTCTGGGCGCGGCACGGGGCGTGCCGTGGAGGCCCGCCGGCAAGGCCGGCGGGCCGGGGGGATCAGGCGCTGGCCGCCTGGACACCGCCAGGCAGGACGTCCAGCACGCGCTGGGTCACGTCGTCGAGCTCGCCGACGCCGTTGATGACCTGGAGCTTGCCGTGTTGCTTGTAGAACTCGGCCACCGGGGCGGTCTGGTCGGCATAGATCGCCAGGCGCTTCTTGACCGTGTCCGGGTTGTCGTCCGGGCGGCCTTCCTTCTCGAAGCGCACTTCGCAGCGGTCGACGATGGCCGCATCGGGCACGTCGAGCTTGACCACCACGTCCAGCGGCTGGCCGATGCGGGCCAGCACGGTATCCAGCGCGTCGGCCTGGGCCAGGTTGCGCGGGTAGCCGTCGAGGATGAAGCCCGGCCTGGCATCCGGCTCGCCCAGGCGGTGCTCGATGATGCCGAGCATGATGTCGTCGGGCAGCAGCTGGCCGGCGTCCATCAGGCCCTTGGCCTTGAGGCCCAGCTCCGTGCCAGCCTTGATCTCACCGCGCAGAAGATCGCCGGTGGAGATGTGCGGGACGCCGAGGCGCTCCTTCAGGCGGGTGGCCTGGGTACCCTTCCCGGAACCGGGGGCGCCGAATAGCACGAGTCGCATTGATGCTCCGTTCGTCGGGCGAACGGGATAAACCCGCCGCCGGACACAATAAAATGGGTCCCAAGGTAACGGCACGGGCGGCGCCGCGTCAAACGGCTGTTACACAGGCGTGGCAAGGCGCCGCGGCCCTGCCCTTCAAGCCACGCCGACGCCGGAAGCGCTACGCTCTGGGCTTCGACCGAACCAGAAGGAAGCGCAGCATGGCCGCCGGCAAACTCCTTTACGCCCAGTCGGGCGGTGTCTCCGCCGTGATCAATGCCACCGCGGCGGGGGTCATCGAGACCGCCCGCGACAAGGGCATCCAGGTCTACGCCGCCCGCAACGGCATCCTCGGCGCCCTGCGCGAAGAGCTGATCGATACCACGAAGGAAGCGAAGGCGAACATCGCCGCGCTGAGGCACACCCCCGGCGGCGCGTTCGGCTCCTGCCGCTACAAGCTGAAGTCGCTGGAAGAGAACCGCGCCGAATACGAGCGGCTGATCGCCGTGTTCAAGGCGCACGACATCCGCACCTTCCTCTACAACGGCGGCAACGATTCGGCCGACACTGCGAACAAGGTCTCGAAGATCGGCCAGGCGCTGGGCTACGAGGTGAACTGCATCGGCGTGCCGAAGACCATCGACAACGACCTGGTGGTGACCGACAACTGCCCCGGCTTCGGCTCTGTGGCCAAGTACACGGCGATCGCCGTGCGCGAGGCGAGCCTGGACGTGGTCTCGATGATGGATACCTCGACCAAGGTCTTCATCATCGAAGTGATGGGCCGCCACGCAGGCTGGATCGCCGCCGCGGCCGGCCTCGCCGGCGACAAGCCGGGCGATGCGCCGCACGTGATCCTGTTCCCCGAGAACGTGTTCGACCCCGAGGCCTTCCTGGCCAAGGTCAAGGCGACCGTCGAGAAGATCGGCTACTGCACCGTGGTGGCCTCGGAAGGCGTGAAGGGTGCCGACGGCAAGTTCCTCGCCGACTCCGGTGCGCGCGACGCCTTCGGCCACGCCCAGCTGGGCGGTGGCGCACCGGTGCTCGCGGCGCTGGTCCGCGACCGGCTCGGCTACAAGTACCACTGGGCCCTGCCCGACTACCTGCAGCGCTCCGCCCGCCACATCGCCTCGAAGGTCGACGTCGAACAGGCCTACGCGGTGGGCAAGAAGGCCGTGGAATACGCCGCCGAAGGGCTGAACGCGGTGATGCCGGTGATCGTGCGCACGTCGGAAGATCCCTATAAGTGGAAGATCGAGGCCGCGCCGCTGGACAAGATCGCCAACCATGAGAAGAAGATGCCGAAGAACTTCATCTCGAAAGATGGCTTCGGGATCACCGCGGCGGCGCGGCGTTACCTTGCGCCGCTGATCGTTGGCGAAGCGCCGCCGCCGTATGGGCCGGATGGGTTGCCGGTGTATGTGACGCTGAAGAACACGTCGGTGCCGAAGAAGTTGAAGAAGTTCGTTCCGGCATAAAAAGCATCGCGCGCAGGCTGTAGTGGTCAAGTCCTCGTGGACCACGCCGTAGGCGTTTTATGCCGCCAGCCACTCGAAGGTGGCTGGCGGCACGTCGTTTAGCCGCGAGTGCGGCCGCTGCTGGTCGTAATAGATCAGGAAGCTGGAGAAGTCCTTCGTGGCCTCGTCGAACGTCGCGTAGCCACTGGTCGGCATCCATTCGTGTTTCAGGGTGTGGAAGAAGCGTTCGACGACAGCGTTATCCCAGCAGTTTCCGCGGCGACTCATGCTCTGCCGGATGGATCGCCGGGCGAGGAAGTCGACGAATCGTTGCGCGCTGTACTGGCAGCCCTGGTCGGAGTGGAACAGCAGTGGCCCCTGCGGTTGCCGGTGCGCCAGTGCCAGCTCCAGAGCCTGCTCGGCCAGGTAGGCATCGGCCATCGAGCCGGTTGCCCAGCCCACGATGCGCCGGGAAAACAGGTCCATCACGATGGCGATATACAGCCATCGCCGCCCCACCCGAACCTGCGTGATGTCACCGGCCCAGGCCACATCCGGCGCGGCAGGATCAAACTCGCGATTGAGGTCGTTGTCGGCCACGATGGCTGGCTTGGTCGCTCGTCGATAGTGGGCGTACGGGCGGCGCCGACGCTTCAGGCCCAGCTGTTTGATCAGGGTCCGGGCCCTGTAGCGACCAACGTCATGGCCCTGATTACGCAAGCTCGCCGACAGCCGGCGCGACCCCAGGCTGCATCGCCCCTGCTCGTGTAACGTCCGCGCAGCCTTGGCTAGCACCGGCCCGATCGTCCGCTCGCGTCGCTCGCGCCGCCCGGCGTAGTAGCTGCTGCGGGACACGCCCGCCACCGCGCAAGCCCGCCTTACCGGGATCGTGCCCCTCGCCGCATCTACCGCTTGCGTGACCAGCCAGGCGGCGGATTTTGGAGAAGGGCATCGAATTTTTTTAGGAATTCGACCTCGCCCTCCAACTGGGCAACGCGTTTGCGAAGCGCGGCCATTTCCTTGTCCTGCTCGGCCTTGCCAGGCGGATGGCTCCGACGCTCGCGCTCGGCAGCCACCCAGCGCCTAAGCGCAGTGGGACCCAGCCCAAACATCTTGCACACAGCCAACACCGGCTGCCCCTGGTCCACCACCAGGCGTACGGCTTCCTTCTGCACAGAAGGGTCTACAACTCGATATCCCATGGATCACCTCGGTAGAAAGTTTGCTCCTACCTCGTGGTCCATGGGAATTAGGCCACTACAGGCGCGCTCCTACAAGGGTATCGAGACCGTGTAGGAGCGCGCCTGCGCGCGATGGTTTACACCCTCACCCCAACACATCCCGCATCAACCCCAGGTCGCGCACGAACGCCGCATACGCCGCCTCGCGCTCCGCCTCATCAGGCAGCCGCAACAGATACGACGGATGCACCGTCGCCATGGCGCGGCGTCCGTCGGCGAGGGTGATCCACTCGCCGCGTTGCTGCATCAGCCGGAACGACGATCCGAACACCGCCTGCGCGGCCATGGCGCCGAGGCAGACCAGCGCGTCCGGCTTGATCCGGTCGATTTCCGCGGCGAGCCACGGCCGGCACGCGGCCTGTTCTTCCGCGTTCGCACGCTTGTGCAGCCGGCGCTTGCCACGTGGCTCGAACTTGAAGTGCTTCACCGTGTTGGTGACATACAGCGCGGCGCGGTCCACTCCGGCCTCGCCCAGCGCCTGGTCGAACAACTTGCCGGCCGGGCCGACGAAGGGCTTGCCGGCCAGGTCCTCCTGGTCGCCCGGTTGTTCGCCGATCACCACGATGCGCGCGTCGTCGGGGCCGATGCCGAACACCGTCTGCGTCGCCGGCTTCCACAGGTCGCAGGCCCGGCAATCCTTAGCCTGCCGGCGCAGCTCGGCCACGCTACCCACCGGCAGGTCTTCCACGGGTTTCTGTAGCGGTGCGAACTTTTTCTTCGGCATCGTCGCCTCCCGTTCCACCATCGCCTGCATCCGCGGCAATGCATCGCGGACCAGTCCGGGGATCAGCGACGCTTCAGGCAGGTTTTTCCAGTACTTCACCGGCATCTCGCGCCGCATCGCGTCGACCTTGAGCCGGGCCGGGTTGAAGATGCTCGCGTAGTAGGTGCGCCAGAGGTCTTCCAGCGCATCGCCGGACGGGGCGTCCGCGCGGCTGGCGCCCGGTCCAAACGTGAGGCTTTCGCCATCCCAGTGCGCCGTGCGGGACGGGGTCAGCAGGGACCAGCGCATCCCGGTGAACCGGCGCACGAAGAACGGTGCCACCCGGCGCACGATGTCGTGTCCCGGTTCGAACCACGCGACGTATACCGTGCCATCGTCCACCGCCAGTTCGCGGAAGCGAACGAAGGCCTTCATCTTGTGCATGTCGCGGCTGACCTGCTTCACGCAGCCATGCGCCCAGGCGACATCGTCGTCGGTGGCGATCGCCAGCAAGCCTTTTTCGCCGTGGGCGAGGCGCCACAGCATGCGGTAGAGCACCGCGTGGCGACGCGGATCGCTATGCGCCAGCACGGTGTCGGCAAGGCGGAGGAAGTCGCGGGGGACGGCCGGTGGCGTCGTCGCGAGCGGCCCGGGGATCGGATCGTCGCCGCCGAACAGGCCGCTACCGCCCCACTCCACGTCGCGCGGATCGATGCCCGCCAGCAGCAACGCGCGTGCCTTGCCGCGCCACTCCCCCAGGTCGGACGGGTCGTCGAGCGTAACCCGCAGCATCAGCCGAACAGGTCGGGCTGCGACGGTTCGCGCAGGTCGCGATGCAGGAAGGCACTCTCGCGGTCACCGCGTGGACGGTGGTCGACAGTTTCGACGAAGGGCGCCACCTTCTTCACCGGCACGCGCAGGCGGACGAGGTCGTCATAGCGGATCCGACGATGGCCACGCATGGCGATCATCTTGTCGACGGTCTTCACCCCGAGGCCCGGCACGCGCAGCAGCATGTCGCGCGGGGCACGATTGACGTCGACCGGGAACTGCTCGCGATGGCGCAGCGCCCACGCCAGCTTCGGATCGACGTCGAGCGAGAGCATGCCGCTGTCGCCGGGCGGTGCGATCTCGTCGGCGCCGAAACCGTAGAAACGCATCAGCCAGTCGGCCTGGTAGAGGCGGTGCTCGCGCACCAGCGGCGGCGGTTTCAGCGGCAGGATCTTCGACGCATCCGGGATCGGACTGAATGCCGAGTAGTAGACGCGGCGCAACCGGTAGTTGGTGTAGAGGTTGGTGCTGGCGGTGAGCACGTCGCGATCGCTGGCCGCATCGGCACCCACGATCATCTGCGTGCTCTGGCCGGCCGGGGCGAACCGCGGTGCTTTCTTCTCTGCCTTCGCTTCGTCGATGGACAGGCGCAACCGGCCCATCGCGCTGCGGATGTCGCCGAGGTCCTTCTCCGGCGCCAGCGACTTGAGCCCCACTTCGGTCGGCATCTCGACATTGATGCTGAGGCGGTCGGCCCAGCGTCCGGCGGCGTCGATCAGTTCCGGCGAGGCGTCGGGGATGGTCTTGAGGTGGATGTAGCCACCGAACTTGTGGTCTACGCGCAGCGAGCGCGCGACACGGACCAGCTGCTCCATCGTGTAGTCGGGCGACTGGATGATCCCCGACGACAGGAACAGCCCTTCGATGTAGTTGCGCCGGTAGAACTCGAGGGTGAGGGTGACCACTTCCTCGGCGGTGAAACGCGCGCGCTGCACGTTGCTGCTGCGGCGGTTCACGCAGTACACGCAGTCGTAGACGCAGAAGTTGGTCAGCAGGATCTTCAGCAGCGAAATGCAGCGTCCGTCCGGCGCGTACGCATGGCAGATACCCATGCCTTCGGTCGAGCCGATGCCCCCGCTTTTCAGCGAGTTACGGCCCTTGCCGCCGCTCGACGAACACGAGGCGTCGTACTTGGCGGCGTCGGCCAGGATGGCGAGTTTGTCGGACAGTTTCATGGGGAAGCTTATGGTGCCGCGTCGCGCGCTGGCCTGCGTGAAGACGGTGAGCGCCTACGCGATGTCGGGGCCTGCGCCGACGCGAGCCAATAGTAGCGTATGTGCTACTTTAGAAAGCGCTTATGCCGGAAGGCGCAAGCCCTCGTAGTGGAATACAAACGCCGCAAGCGATGCCTGTTGCCGGGACTTGGCTCTTAGCAGTTCAGACAACGATCAATGAGGACACCACGATGAACACGATGACTGTCGACCCCCGCCTGCGTGTCATCGCCCGCATCAAGGCGGAGCCCGAGTTCGCGATGGCCCTCGTCGGCGAAGCCGTGGAGCTGCTCGCGGATGGCCACGCACAGGCGGCACGCTCGATCTTGCGTACGCTCGCCAATGCCGTAGGCTTTGAAGAGCTCGCGCACGCCACGGGCACCCATGCAAAGACCTTGCACCGCCAGCTGAGCCCATCGGGCAATCCGACGATGAATGCGCTGTCGCAGGTGCTGCATGGCCTTACGACGCAGATCGCCACGAAGCCCGTGCGCATGAGCGTGAGCTTCGTCGACGCCGAATCCGCCTGACCTGGAAACCCGATGGACCTGATCATCCGCCACGCCACCCTTCCCGACGGACGCCGCGATGTCGACGTCGGCATCGAGGATGGGCGCTTCGCCGCGATCCAGCCCGGGTTGCCGGCGAATGGCGTGGAAGAAATCGATGCGCAGGGGCGCCTGCTCGCGCCGCCGTTCGTCGACCCGCACTTCCACATGGATGCGACGCTGTCGCTGGGCCTGCCGCGGCTCAATGCGTCGGGCACCCTGCTCGAAGGCATCGCGCTGTGGGGTGAGCTGAAACCCGACCTCACCATCGACGCGCTGGTGAAGCGCGCCCTCGCCTACTGCGACATGGCCGTCGCCCAGGGCCTGCTGGCGATCCGAAGCCATGTCGACGTATGCGATGACCGCCTGCTCGCCACCGAGGCCCTGCTGGAAGTGAAGCGCCGGGTCGCCCCCTACCTGCACCTGGAGCTGGTCGCGTTTCCGCAGGATGGCCTACTGCGCTCGCGCACGGCGAAGGCGAACCTGGTCCGCGCGCTGGACATGGGCGTGGACGTCGTCGGCGGCATCCCGCACTTCGAGCGGACCATGGCCGATGGCGCCGAGTCGATCCGCTGGCTGTGCGAACTGGCTGCGGAGCGCGGCCTGCGCGTGGACATGCATTGCGACGAGTCCGACGATCCGTGGTCCCGGCATATCGAGACGCTGGCGGCGGAGACCATCCGCACGGGTTTGCAGGGCCGCGTCACCGGTTCGCATCTCACCTCGATGCACTCGATGGACAACTACTACGTGTCCAAGCTGTTGCCGTTGATCGCCGAAGCGGGCGTGCATGCGATCGCCAATCCGCTGATCAACATCACGCTGCAGGGTCGCCACGACACCTATCCGAAGCGTCGCGGCATTACCCGCGTGCCGGAATTGCTGGCGGCCGGCGTCAACGTCGCCTTTGGCCACGATTGCGTGATGGACCCCTGGTACGGCATGGGCTCGGCCGACATGCTCGACGTGGCGCACATGGGCCTGCACGTGGCGCAGATGACCTCGAGCGCCGGCGTCGGCTACTGCTTCGACGCGGTGACGGCGAATGCCGCGCGCGTACTCGGCCTCGACGGGTACGGCATCGCACCGGGCAACCGTGCCGATGCGGTCCTGCTGCAGGCCGGCGACACCTACGAGGCGATCCGCCTGAAAGCCAACCGCCTGCTGGTGCTTCGCGGCGGCAAAATCGTGGCCCGCACACCTGAACGGCGCACCGAGCTGTTCCTGCCGGAAAGCCCGTCGAATCTGACACTTGAGTTCCACCCCGGGTCGATTTACTGAACGGAGCAGTTCAATAGCTGTCGCGTTACTTAATGCTTTCATGGCCCTTTCAAAATCCGGGCTCTTCCGTTCAGCTTTCCATTCCTAAAGTGCGGGTCGTCGGTCCTCGTTGCGGATCGTCACTGAGAGAACCCGTATGAAGATGATGCTGCGTACTGCCCTTGCTGCCCTGGCGCTGGCCACCACCTCGGTGGCGTTCGCCGCGCCGGACCACGACCATGATCGCGGCCGTGACCACCACGGTTACGACAACCGCGGCCGCGGTGACTGGCACCACGACAACGGCTGGCACGGCCATCGTCCGCCGCCCCCGCCGCGCTATTACGGCCACTATGACCGTGGCCCGGGCTACTACCACCGTCCGCCCCCGCCGCGTTACTACGGCCATTGGGAGCGCGGCCACCGGTATTACGGCCGCAACGTGGTGGTCTACGACTACGGCAGCTACCGCCTGCGCCAGCCGCCACGCGGTTATCACTGGGTTCGTGAGAACAATGACTTCCTGCTGGTCGCGGTCGCGACTGGCGTGATCCTCGATATCGCTACGCGCTAACCGGAGAGACACCATGAAGATGCTTGGCAAACTCGTTTTCTGCCTCGCCACGGCCGGCGTGGTCGCTCCCGCCTTCGCGTGGGATCCGCCGCCGCCCCCGGGCCATGACGACCGCGATCACCATGATGACCGCGATCGCCGCGACGACCATCGCGATGACCACCGTTACGATCATCGCGACGACCACCGCGGTCCGCCGCCGGGCTACGCCCATCACGACTGGCAGCGCGGCCACCGTTACGACGGTCGCGTCGTCGTCGTCGACGACTGGCGCACCCGCCGCCTGCGCGAACCGCCGCGCGGCTACCACTGGGTCCGCGATGACAACGACGGCCAGTTCCTGCTGGTCGCCGTGGCCACTGGCATCATCACCGACATCGTGCTCCAGCAGTAACAGGTAGCTCGACACATGTAGGAGCGCGCCCGCGCGCGAACAGCCAACAGGGCGATGAAGCAGGAAGCTCTCATCGCCCAGGTTCGGTTCGACCAGGTTCGGCTCGCCAAGGTTGGGCTCGACCGGATGTGACCCGCCCACATGCGGCTCGACCAAGTCCGGCTCGCCCAAACCCGGCCCATCTCGCACCACCCATCGCGCGCAGGCGCGCTCCTACGATTCTGCACCGCACAACACGTTTCCCGGCCTCCCCTGCCTATACTCGGCTCGGGCCCTGTAAGGGCTCCCACAATTCGGGGAGGCTTCGATGCTGCAACAGTACGGTTTATGGATCGCGCTGGGATGTGCGGTCGTAGCGATTCTGTACGGCGCGTTTTCGGTCAGTTGGGTCCTGGCGCGTTCGCCGGGCAACGAACGAATGCAGGAAATTGCTGCCGCCATCCAGGAAGGCGCGCGTGCCTATCTCAATCGCCAGTACGCCACCATCGGCGTTGTCGGCATCGTCCTTTTCCTCTTGCTTGGCATCTTCCTCGACTGGGGCACGGCCATCGGCTTCGCGCTGGGGGCGGTGCTTTCCGGGGCAGCCGGCTACATCGGCATGAACGTCTCCGTTCGCGCCAACGTTCGTACCGCAGAGGCCGCCCGGAGCGGCCTTTCTTCTGCCCTGGCGGTCGCCTTCCGCGGCGGTGCGGTCACCGGCATGCTGGTCGTTGGCCTCGGCCTGTTGGGCGTGGCCGGCTACTACGGCGTGCTGACCCATCTCGGCTACGAGCGGGGCCACGTGTTGCACTCACTGGTCGGCCTGGCCTTCGGCTCGTCGCTGATCTCGATCTTCGCCCGCCTGGGCGGCGGCATCTTCACCAAGGGTGCGGATGTCGGCGCGGACCTGGTCGGCAAGGTGGAGGCCGGCATTCCCGAGGATGACCCGCGCAACCCTGCGGTGATCGCCGATAACGTGGGCGACAACGTCGGCGACTGCGCCGGCATGGCCGCCGACCTGTTCGAGACCTACGCGGTCACCCTGATCGCGACGATGCTGCTCGGCGGCGTGCTGGCGACCGAAGTCGGTCCTTACGGCATCCTCTATCCGCTGGTGCTGGGCGGCGCATCGATCGTGGCGTCGGTGATCGGTACCTTCTTCGTAAAGATCCGCGGCGGCAAGATCATGAACGCGCTGTACGCCGGCGTGTTCGTCTCCGCGCTGCTGGCGGCGATCGCGTTCTGGCCGATCACCGAGCAACTGATGGGTGACAGCGCCTTCGGTACCGGCCGCCTGTTCGGCTGCGCGATCATCGGCCTGGTGCTTACCGGCGCGATGGTGGTGATCACCGAGTACTACACGGCGACCGAGTATCGCCCGGTACGCCACGTCGCACAGTCGTCTACCACCGGCCACGCGACCAACATCATCGCCGGCCTTGGCGTCTCGATGAAATCCACGGCCCTGCCGGTGCTCGCCGTCTGCGCGGCCATCTGGGGCGCTTTCGAGCTCGCCGGCCTGTACGGCATCGCGATCAGCGCGACGGCCATGCTCAGCATGACCGGCATGGTGGTGGCGCTGGACGCCTATGGCCCGATCACCGATAACGCCGGCGGCATCGCCGAGATGGCCGAGCTGCCCGCGGAAGTACGTGGCGTGACCGACCCGCTGGACGCCGTGGGCAACACCACCAAGGCGGTGACCAAGGGCTACGCGATCGGTTCGGCCGGCCTGGCCGCGCTGGTGCTGTTCGCCGATTACACGCACAACCTCAACCTGCACTTCGGCGGTGCGGACATCCGCTTCGACCTGTCCAACCACTACGTGATCATCGGCCTGCTGATCGGCGGCCTGATCCCCTACCTGTTCGCGGCCATGGCGATGGAGGCGGTGGGCCGCGCGGCCGGTGCCGTGGTGGAGGAAGTGCGCCGGCAGTTCCGCGAGATCACCGGGATCATGGAAGGCACCACCAAGCCGGATTATTCGCGTGCGGTCGACCTGCTCACCCGCTCGGCGATCCGCGAGATGCTGGTGCCCTCGCTGTTGCCGGTGCTCGTGCCGGTGGTGGTGATCTTCGGCTTCAAGTGGCTGGGCGGCGCCGAAGCCGGTGCGCAGGCACTCGGCGGCGTGCTGATCGGCACCATCGTCACCGGCCTGTTCGTCGCCATCTCGATGACCACCGGCGGCGGCGCGTGGGACAATGCCAAGAAATACATCGAAGACGGCAACTTCGGCGGCAAGGGCTCCGACGCCCACAAGGCCGCCGTCACCGGCGACACCGTGGGCGACCCGTACAAGGACACGGCGGGACCGGCGGTGAATCCGCTGATCAAGATCATCAACATCGTGGCGTTGTTGTTGATTCCGTTGCTCTGATTGGAATAGAGCGTATCGGGTTGAGAGTAACGAGTAGCGAGGGGAAGCAAGGGACGGCTCCTGCCCTGCTTTTCCCTCGTTACTCTCAACTCGGCACTCTCAACGCCTTTTTTACCCCCCAAAAGTCATGGGCACCCCAACGCCCGCCGTGCGCTATGGTCCCCGGAACCGCTTGCCCTTCCAGGACCCACCCATGCATCGACGCTGGATTGCACTGGCCATCGCCCTTACCTTGAGTGGCATGACCCAGGCACACGACACCCCCAAGACACCCGCCGCCCCCGCCGCACAGGCCTCGGGCGATGACGAAAACCTCTGGCTCGACGACATCGACGGCGCGAAGCCGCTCGCATGGGTGAAGCAGGAGAACGCGAAGACGGTCGCGGCCTATGCGTCGAGCGACGAATTCAAGACACTGGACGCCCGCATCCTGGAGATGCTGGATTCCGACGCGAAGATCCCGATGGTCAGCAAGATCGGCGACCATTTCTACAACCTGTGGCGCGACAAGCAGCACCCTAAGGGGCTCTGGCGCCGCACCACCCTGGCTGAATACCGCAAGGACAGCCCGGCGTGGGAAACCGTGATCGACCTGGACGCCCTCTCCGCCAGCGAGAAGGAAAACTGGGTGTGGCACGGCGCGCAGTGCCTGAAGCCGGATGACCGCTTCTGCCTGGTGTCGCTGTCGCGCGGCGGTGCGGATGCGGACGTGATCCGCGAATTCGACCTCGCCACCAAGGCGTTCGTGAAGGATGGCTTCAGCCTGCCCGAGTCGAAGAGCCAGGTGGCCTGGATCGACAAGGACCACCTGTTCGTCGCCACCGACTTCGGCCCCGGTTCGATGACCGATTCGAGCTACCCGCGCATCGTCAAGGAATGGAAGCGCGGCACGCCGCTGGCCTCCGCCGCCACGGTGTACGAAGGCAAGAAGACCGACATGTCGATCTCGGGTTACCGCGATCTCACCCCGGGCTTCGAGCGCTCGTTCGTCCAGCGCGCGCTGGAGTTCTACAACAGCGAAACCTTCGTCCGCGGCCAGGACGGCAAGCTGACGAAGATCGACGTGCCGAACGACGCCGAGACCGATGTCGAGCGCGAATGGCTGCTGATCGAGCCGCGCACCGAGTGGAAGGTGGGCGGCAAGAGCTATCCGTCCGGCTCGCTGCTCGCGGCGAAATTCGACGACTACATGGCCGGCAAGCGCGAGATCACCGTGCTGTTCACGCCTGACGAGCACACCTCGCTGGCCAGCCATTCGTGGACGAAGAACCGGCTGATCCTCAACCTGATGCGCGACGTGGTCAGCGAGGTCCAGGTGCTGACCCCGGCCAGCACCGGTGCGTGGAAGGTGGATTCGCTGGGCGGTGCCCCGGCGCTGTCGACCATGACCGCCACCGGCATCGATGCGGACGAGAGCGACGATTACTTCCTCACCGTGTCCGGCTTCCTGCAGCCGACCACGCTGTACCACGGCGTGTTGGGCAAGGGCGACCGCGAAGCACTGAAGCACACGCCGGCGTTCTTCGACGCGTCGAAGTTCACCGTGAGCCAGCACTTCGCGACGTCGAAGGACGGCACGAGGGTGCCGTATTTCGAGATCGCGCCGAAGACGATGAAGGCCGACGGCAGCAACCCGACCCTGGTCTACGGCTACGGCGGCTTTGAGATCTCGCTGCAGCCGGCCTACCTCGCCGGCCCCGGCCGCGCCTGGCTGGAAAAGGGCGGCGTGTATGTCATCGCCAACATCCGCGGCGGCGGCGAGTACGGCCCGCGCTGGCACCAGGCGGCGCTGAAGGCCAACCGTCCGCGCGCCTACGAGGACTTCGCGGCGGTGTCGCAGGACCTGATCGACCGCAAGATCACCACGCCGAAGCACATGGGCATGATGGGCGGCAGCAACGGCGGCCTGCTCGCCGGCAACATGCTGACCCAGTACCCGCAGCTCTACGGCGCGGTGGTCAGCCAGGTCGCCCTGCTCGACATGAAGCGTTACCCGCACATGTCGGCCGGCGCCTCCTGGATGGCCGAGTACGGCGACCCGGACAAGCCGGAGGAATGGAAGTACATCCAGACCTTCTCGCCGTACCACAACCTGCACAAGGGCACCCACTACCCGGCCGTGCTGTTTACCACCTCGACCCGCGACGACCGCGTGGGCCCGGTGCACGCCCGCAAGATGGCCGCCCGCATGCAGTCGATGGGCTTCGATGCCAGCTTCTACGAGAACATCGAGGGCGGCCACGGGGCCGCGGCGGACAACAAGCAGGCGGCCTTCATGAACGCCCTGGGCTACGTCTACCTCTGGGACCACCTGAAATAATCGCCGCCCAGCGGTATCCTTGGGGGCTGACAACCCCCTAACGACTCAAGGAACCCCCCATGGGCCTGCACCTCGTCCCCGCCGGCAAGAATGTGCCGGACGAAATCAACGTCATCATCGAAATCCCCAAGGATGCCGAGCCGGTCAAGTACGAAGTGGACAAGGACAGCGGCGCGATCTTCGTCGACCGCATCCTCTCCACCCCGATGCGCTACCCGTGCAACTACGGCTACGTGCCGGGCACCCTGGGCGGCGACGGCGACCCGCTCGATGCCCTGGTGATCCTGCCGCTGTCGCTGGTGCCGGGTTCGGTGATCCGCTGCTACCCGGTCGGCATGCTGAAGATGTCCGACGAAGCCGGTGCAGACGAGAAGCTGGTGGTGGTGCCGGTCGAGAAGGTGTTCGGCGGCTACGCCCACATCCGCGACATCAAGCAGGTGTCCGGCCACTGGCTGGAGCGCATCGGCCACTTCTTCGAGCACTACAAGGATCTCGAGAAGGGCAAGTGGGTCAAGGTCGAAGGCTGGGTCGGCGCCGAAGAAGCCAAGGCCGAGATCGTCGCCGGCATCGACCGCTACAAGGCTTCCAAGTAAGAAAAGCCCAATGTAGGAGCGCGCCTGCGCGCGAAACGCCAACGAAACGGTTTGGCTGGAAGAAACGGTTTGGCTGGAAGAAACGGTTTGGCTGGAACACCTTTTCGCGCGCAGGCGCGCTCCTACAAAATCAAAAGAAAAGCCCGCCGATCGGCGGGCTTTTTTCGTCAGCCGCGGCCGAGCAGGCCGCGCAGGTCGATGATTGCCGCGTTGGCGCGCGAGATGTAGTTCGCCATCACCAGCGAGTGGTTCGCGAAGAACCCGAACGGCGAGCCGTTCAGCACGACCGGGCTACCCAGCGACTTCTGCGATTCTTCCAGTTCGCGAATCACCTGCTGCAGGCTGGCGTCGGCGTTCTTGCTGCGCAGGATCGGTGCGAAGTCGTGGCGGATCGCCTTCAGCTGCTCGAGCAAGGCCCACGTGTAACCGCGCGCCTCGTAGAAGTTGTCGTCGATCTTGTTCCAGGGCGTCTTTACGTAAACGGCTTTCGCCGCGCCCGCATTGCCCGCCACGTCCGCATTCGGCGCCGCGTCGACCTTCAACTGGCCCACGCTGGCCGAGAGACGCTGCGACAGCGAGCCCAGCCGGGCCGACACCGTCTGCAGGTAATCGGCGAGGTTGTCCGCGCGCGCATAAAAATGCGCATTGCCGTCTTCGCTATCGCTGAGGCGGCCCAGGTAATCCTCCAGGTCGTCCGTGGCCTTGCCGTACTGCGATTCCGAGCTGGGAAACAGCCAGCGATCGTTCGGGCTGTTGAGCAGCGGATCGGCCTCGCCCAGCGCCTTGTCCTCGGTGGACTGGGTCTGCGAACGGCTGAAGTCGTTGCGCAGGGCCCGGGCCAGGTCACGCGAGGCGGTCAGCGAGCCAAATTCCCAGTTCGGCATGTTGTCCATGAACGCGCCGGGCGGGAATTTGTCGTTGCTGAGGTAGCCGCCACGCTTGTCCATCAGCGTCCGCACCGACTCGATGAGCGTGTACGTCGTGACGGCACCCGTGCTCACCGGCCGGCCGATCTCCTTCATGTGCGCCGTGGTCACCGGCAGCGGGTCGAACTGCTCCGGCTCCTTGTCCCACCACCACATAAAGAAGAGCAGCAACAGCACCAGCACCGCGAGCGGCACGGCGATGAGCAGGCTGAGCGGGCGACGACGTCGGCGCGGCGCAGGCGTGGGGGTGGCGGTCGCGTTCATGATGATCCTTCTCCGAAACGAGCGGTGGCCGCCAGCTTACCCAATCAGCGCGGAGCCGGTGCCGCGATCTCGCCCTTCTTGCCCAGGTTCTCGAGCAGGGTCGCCATGTCTTCGGCGTGCTCTTCTTCCTGCGCGAGGATGTCTTCCATGATCCGGCGCGTGGTCGGATCGTCGTCGCCGATGTAGGTGATGATCTCGCGGTAGCTGTCGATCGCGATGCGCTCGGCGACGAGGTCTTCCTTGATCATGTCGATCAGGTCGACGCCCTCGACGTAATCCGCGTGGCTACGCGAAAGCAGGCCTTCCGGGTTGAAATTCGGCGTGCCATCGAGCTGGGTGATGCGCTCCGCGATGCGGTCGGCATGCACCTGCTCTTCGTTTGCGTGTTCGAGGAACTCGGACTTCACGCTCTGCGAGTGGATGCCCGGCGCCATGTAGTAGTGGTACTTGTAGCGCAGCACGCAGACGATCTCGGTCGCGAGCGCTTCGTTGAGCAGCTTGATCACCGTTTCGCGGTCGCCACGATAGCCTGCGGTGACGGCACCGTTGTCGATGTGCTCGCGCGCACGCTTCCGGATGTTCTCAATATCGGTGACGAAGGGTTTCGTTGCAGCCATTGCCTGTGCTCCTGGAGGAGTTGGGTAGGGAATGGCGAAACGTTATGGCGCGACCCGGGAAGGCCGGGTGAAGGGCGTTGTTACGCCCTCGGCCCGTAGGCGCGCATGAACATCTCAACCGCCGCGAGGGCGTTGTTGTTCACTTCCTCGGCAAACTGCACGGCGCAGTCTTCGCAACCGAACAGGCGGCGAATGAGCAGGTCGCCCTTGAGCAGGGCCAGGAACTGGGTGGTGGCGCGGCTGACGTCGGCGATGTCCAGCTGGCCGCGTTCGACCGCGTCGCCGAGCAGGCGGCTCATCAGCTTGTGCATGCGCACCGGACCCTCTTCCCAGACAAGCCGGCCAAAGCGGGGATTACCGCCGGACTGGCAGTCGGAGAGGATGGCGCGGAAGGTGCCGACCGATTCCGTGTTGGTTTCCATCGCCGCATGGCGGCTGGCGATGGCGGTCAGCGTCGCCCGGATGTCGGCGCCGCTGCTGAAGTCGAACAGGTCGTCGGGCAGGCGTTCCTGCACGTGCGCGCGGATAACCTCGCGGAAAAGGTTGTCCTTGTCGCCGAAATGGCTGTAAACGGTGAGCTTGGAGACGCCGGCGGAAGCGGCGACGGCGTCCATGCTGGTACCCGCGAAGCCGCCCTGCGTGAAGAGCGCCTTGGCGGCATCCAGGATAGCCGCGCGCTTCTCCATGTCTTTCGGACGCCCCGGGCCCTGGGTCTTCATTTTCGGGCTGGCGTTCATGGCTGCACCTTCACAAACAAAAGTTATGACTTTATTATACGCAGCGGTTCAGTTATTTCCAGTGTGTTGCGTCTTGGACGCGACAACTGGATACAGGAGCGGAACCGCCGTCCTACCTTAGAATGATGTGGGGCCGCGTGCCGCGGTCTCCATGGTGGCCCGGGCCCCGTCCCACCTGCCGTTCAGCCGGCGTGGGGGTGTGGCCCGAGGGGCATGACTTCCGTCAGGCCCGTCCGGTGACTTCCGGCACTTCGCGGGGGCGCACCGGCACCGCAGCCTTTACACATTGGGAAAAACGGCCCTAACCGCTTATCCTTTCGAACCTTTTTCCAGCTTTTCGTACGGGATTGAACACCATGGCGATGAATTTCGAGCAGGCCCGCCAGAACATGGTCGAGAACCAGGTCCGCCCCTGGGAGGTCCTTGAGTACTCGGTCCTCGACACGCTGAAGGCCATCCGCCGCGAAGATTTCGTCGCGCCGGCCCACCGCAACGTGGCGTTCGCCGACCTGAACCTGCCGCTGGGCCACGACGAAGTGATGATGAAGCCGGTCATCGAAGGTCGCGTCCTGCAGGCCATCGCCCTGAACAAGACCGACGAAGTGCTCGAGATCGGCACCGGTTCGGGCTACCTGACCGCCTGCCTTGCCAACCTGGCCGGCAAGGTCACCAGCATCGACATGCATGCCGACTTCGTGGACGCCGCGCGCCAGCGCCTGGCCGCCGCGGGCGTCGCCAACGCCACGGTGGAGACCGCCGAGGCCGTCAACGGTTACGTGCCGGCCGGCGTTTTCGACGTCGTCGTGGTCACCGGCGCGGTGCACGAGATCCCCGCGAAGTTCGTCCGCTGGCTGAAGCCGGGCGGTCGCATGTTCGTGGTGCGCGGCGATTCGCCGGCGCAGACGGCCGTGCTCCTCACCCACGAGGGCGAGGGTCGCTTCCGCGAGGAATCCCTGTTTGAAACGGACCTTCCTTACCTGGCGCATGCTGCGCCGGTAAAGCGCTTCGTGCTCTGACTCCCCAAGATCCCCATCACCCACGAGGCGAAACCATGCGCTTGAAGCTCCTCACCGTCGCGCTGGCCCTGGCAGCGACACCGTTCGCAAGCCACGCAGAAGACTTGCTCGACGCCTATCGCCAGGCCCGGGCCAACGATCCGGTGCTGTCGCAGGCGGATTCCACCCGCCTGGCGACCGGTGAGGGCGTCACGCAGGCACGCGCCCTGCTGCTGCCCCAGGTCAACGCCCAGCTGAGCCTCAACCAGAGCGACCCGGCCGGCCCGACCCGCCAGCCGATCTATGGCGCGGACAACCAGACGATCGTCGGCTATTCGAGCGATATCGGCCATACGCGCACCCGCGAGCTGAGCGCCACGGTCACCCAGAGCGTCGTGGACTTCAGCAAGTACGCTGACGTGAAGGCCGCCCGCTCGTCGTCCGACTCGCAGAACGCGACCTACGACGCCGCGCTGCAGGCCCTGTCGACCCGCGTGGCCACCGCCTATTTCCAGGTGCTGACCAACGACGACGCCCTGACCTTCGCCAAGGCCAACGAGCAGGCCCTGGCCCGTCAGCTGGAACAGGCGCAGCAGCGCTTCGACGTCGGCCTGTCGGCGATCACCGACGTGCAGGACGCCAAGGCCCAGCACGACACGGCGGTTGCCTCCGTCATCACGGCAGAGAACACTCTCGCCGACTCGCGCGAAGCCCTGACCCAGATCACCGGCCAGCCGGCGGACAACCTGAAGAAGCTGCGCGAGCAGCTGCCGATGGATCCGCCCTCGCCGAACGACGCCAAGGCCTGGGTCTCGGAAGCCGTGAAGTCGAACCCGACCGTGATCGCCGCGCAGTACAACGTCGACTCGGCCGAGCACAGCATTTCGTCCGCCCGTGCAGGCCACCTGCCGACCGTCGATGCGTCCGTGGGCTACAGCAAGAGCTCGACGTGGTACCAGAACGCCGGCGCCGGCACCGGCACGGCGGGCTCCAGCGCGCTGTCCGGTAACGGTCGCGGTGCCACCTCGGTGGGCCTGACCCTCAACGTGCCGATCTTCTCCGGTGGCGCCACGCAGTCGCGCGTCCGCCAGTCGATCTACCAGCGCGATGCGGCGCAGGATTCGCTGGAATCCACCCGTCGCCAGGTGGTTCGCGACACGCTGAACTACTATCGCTCGGTGGTGGCCGGCATCAGCAAGGTGGAAGCGACCAAGGCCGCCGTGGAATCCGCCGAAAGCGCGCGTGACGCGACCCAGGCCGGTTTCGAAGTCGGCACGCGCACCATCGTCGACGTGCTGATCGCCCAGCAGAACCTGACCTCCGCGCTGAGCGACTACTCGCAGTCCCGCCACCAGTTCGTGCTCGACAAGCTGCTGTTGAAGCAGAGCGCCGGCACGGTCGACGTGAAGGACCTGGAAGCGGTGAATTCGTTGCTTCAGTGAAGCGTGAATGGTTAAGCGTTAGAAAAAACGGCCCGGAAGGGCCGTTTTTTTTGGCCATGACGCCAGCGTGTAGCGTTCAGCCCACAGCGCGGCAGCCGATTCACTGACGCATGCCCCCGGCATGCGCGTACTTCAAGTCGCAACAAGCTTCGGCAGAATGACCTCGCCAGGCCAAACCGGTGGCCTGGGACCCACCGCACGAGCGGACCCTCGTGCGCCACGACCCCAAGGAAGAATCCGATGACCTCATCCCGTCTTGCCCTTTCGCTCGCCCTCACGCTCGCCGCCCTTCCCGCCGTCGCCGTCGCCACGAGCGCGCCGCGCGTCAGCGGCCATGCGCCAGTCTCCGCCATCGAGATCGACATCCTGCAGAAAGCACGCCTCGGCACGCCCCACGCCGAGGTGGCCAGCGCCCTGTGGCGCGCCATGCTGGCCGCATGCGATGACCGCGATGGCGTCCTCTCCGAGTATCACGACGGCGCCAAGCGCAGCCAGTTCGACACCCGCGAAGGTGCAGTGCGCATGAGCGGCTATGCCACGTGTCATCTGATGGGCGATGCCGGGAACCTCACGGTCGGCGATGCGCCCGCGCCCGTTGTCACGCCGGTCATCGGCAACGGCATGCCGCCCAGGCCGGGCATGGTCGAAGCCACCGGGCCGCTGCGAGCCGCCCATGGGGCCATCACGGCACACATCCACCAGACATGCGCCGACGCCGGCCGGCGCGTGCGCTTCGCCAGCTTTGCGTATGGCGTGCCGCGCGCCAACGGCGAAACGAAGGTGGAGGCACGCTTCTCGTGCAACTCCGCGGTGGGCGCGTCCCCCTACATGGACTAAGCCACCGCTACTCCTGTAGCAGTTTATCCACCAGCTTCATCACCTTGCCGACCGAGCCCCGCTCGCTCTCGAACACGCGCCTCGCGGCGGCACCCATCGCCGCGCGGCGCGTACCATCGCGCAGCAGTGACAAGACCTCGGCGCCCAGCTCGGTGCCGTCCTTGACCCGCTGGCCGCCGCTCTCGTCGAGCAGGGCCTGGGTGATTTCTTCGAAGTTGAAGGTGTACGGCCCCACCAGCACGGGCTTGCCCAGCGCGGCGGGCTCGAGCACGTTGTGCCCGCCGATGGAGACGAGGCTGCCACCGACGAACGCCACGTCGGACGCGGCGAAGAAGCGCAGCAGCTCACCCATCGAGTCGATGACGAAGCACTGCGTGTTGTGGCCCGGCACGCCGTCGGCGCTACGCGTGGCGACGTTGAAGCCGAGGCTGCGCACCGAGGCCTCCACGGCCTTGAAGCGTTCCGGGTGGCGCGGCGCGATCAGTAGCAGCGCATCGGGCAACCGGCGCATCACCTCGGTGTGTGCCTCGAACACACACATCTCCTCGCCCTCGTGCGTGCTGGCGGCGATCCACACCGGGCGGCCCTGGCCCCAGGCTTCGCGCATCGCGGTACCGGCCTCCAGCGCCGCGCTGGGCACCGGCATGTCGAACTTGAGGTTGCCGCAGACGGTGAGCTGGCTGGGCTCGGCACCGAGCAGGCGGTAGCGCGCCGCGTCGGTGCGCGACTGCGCGGCGATGTGGCTGACGCAGCGCAGGGCGCGGCGGACCAGCGAGCTCATCCGTGCATAGCCGCGGAGCGAGCGCTCGGAAAGCCGCGCATTCGCGATCAGCAGGGGGATGCCGTGCCGGCGGCAGGCGAAGTACAGGTTCGGCCAGATCTCGGTCTCGACGATCACCGCCAGCCGCGGCCGGGTGTTACGCAGGAAGCGCTTCACGGCGAACGGCAGGTCGTAGGGCAGGTAGACGCTGTGGACCGAATCGCCGAACAGCTGGCGGACCCGCTCCGAACCGGTAGGCGTCACCGTGGTGACCAGCATCGGGGCGCGCGGATAGGCCTCCATCAGCGCCTTCACCAGCGGCTCGGCGGCGTTGACCTCGCCCACCGACACGGCGTGGACCCACAGGCATCCCGCCAGCCGGGGCTCGCGGAAGCTGCCGAAGCGCTCGCGCCAGCGCACGTGGTAATCGCCGTAGCGCATGCCGCGGCCGATCAGGCGCAGCATCACCAGCGGGGTGAACAGGTACATGGCCAGGTTGTAGAGCAGGCGCAGCAGCACGCGTTCCCCGGGATTCGTCGGTGGCCGGGCAGTATAGCCGCCCCACTCCGCTACAATGGCCGGCCATGCCCGGTATGCCCCGCCCCGCCCTGACCCGAAGCCTGCTCGCGCCGCGGAACTGGCCGGCGTGGCTGGGTGTCGGCGTCATCTGGCTGATCGCCCACCTGCCCTTCCGCTGGCTGATGGGCCTGGGCCGGCTCGCCGGGCGGCTCGCCCTGCACCTCAACCGCGAGCGCCGGCGGATCGCCGCCACCAACATCGCGCTGTGCTTCCCCGAGCTCGATCCCGAACAGCAGAAGGCGCTGGTGCGCGCGAACCTGTGCGACGTCGGCATGATGCTGGCCGAGTTCGCGCTGGGCTGGATGGGCTCGGACCGCGCCATCGCCAAAGTGCCGGTCACCGTCGAAGGGCTGGAACACCTCGAGGCGGCCCGTGCCGCCGGCCGCGGCGTGCTGTTGGTCGGCGGCCATTTCTCGCACCTGGAGCTGTGCGCGCGGCTGGTGTCGCAACGGATCCGCATCGCCGGCATGTACCGGCGGATGGATTCGGACGTGTTCGAGTTCGCCGTGCTGCGCTCGCGCCTGCACTACGCCGCGGCGATGTTCGAGAAGGACGACATCCGCGGCACGGTGCGTTACCTGAAAGCCGGCGGCACGCTGTGGTATGCGCCCGACCAGGACATGCGCAGCAAGGACAATGTGTTCGTGCCGTTCTTCGGCGTACGTGCGGCGACGATCACCGCGACCCACCACCTCGCCCGCCTGTCCGGTGCCGTGGTCATTCCTTTCTACCACCGCCGACTGCCCGGCGATTCAGGCTATGCCATGCGCCTGGGTGCCCCGATGGAAGGCATCCCGTCGGACGATGCCGCGGCCGACACCGCGCGCGTCAACGCGCAGATCGAGCAGATGGTGCGCGAAGCGCCCGAGCAATACCTGTGGGTGCACAAGCGCTTCAAGACCCGGCCGCCGGGCGAGCCGAAGATCTACTGAAACGGGGCGGCAACCTGCGACGCAGGGGCATGTCGGAGGGCGAGTCTTTCCCCGGACTTTCCCGAAACTTTCTACGCGGCAACCGCGGCTAAATCGCGTCATTTCGCGAAAGTCCGGCGAAAAATTCGCAGCGTAAAACGTCCGTCGTTCCCCGACGAAACGGACTTACCCATGCAGTCCCTGTTCCGCTTTGCGCGATCGTTGCGCGGCCGTGCCGCCTGGCATAGCTCGTCCTCGCACGCCTTCTCTGCCATCGCTTCGTACTGCGGCCGCTCCATCGCGCGCTGGCGTGCGCACGGCGAGTGGCTGGGCTTCCTCGAGTCGCCAGCGATGGCGGGCATCACCGAGCTGGATACCGTGCTGGTGGAACGCTACCAGCACCGCTACATCAGCAAGGCGTGGACGATCGAGCAGCGCCTGCAGGCTATCCGCGACCACTACGATTTCGCCCTGGCGCGTTTCCCGCGCGCGCTGTTCCACATGCTGTATCGCGAACGCCAGGTACTGGCCGGCAAGCTGACCCTGCGCGACGGCAGCAAGCTGTCGTTGATCCTCAAGGCGCCGTACCGCCGTGGCCGCGAGGGCGAGCTCGCCCTGTCGCTGACCGACGAAAGCGGCCTGCAACTGTCGTACGTGCAGTTCTCGTTCGTGGACGGCGGACGCAGCATCGTCATCGGTTGCCTGCAGGGCGCAGCCAACCAGGCCGGTCGCGACGCCGTGCGCGAGTTGACGAAGCAGTGCCATGGCCTGCGCCCGAAGAACCTGCTGCTGTCGATGGTGCGTGCCCTGGCCGACGCCTTCGACGTGCAGAACGTGCTGGGCATCGGTAACGATCGCCACGTGTTCGCTGGCATCGCCAACAAGGTGAAGGCCGACTACGACAACTTCTGGATCGAAGCCGGTGGCGAACTGTCCGACCATGGTTTCTATCGCCTGCCACCCCGCGAGCCGGTGCGCGACGAAGCCGAAGTGGAGAGCAAGCGGCGCAGCGAGTTCCGCCGTCGCGAGGCGCTGCGCCAGGAAGCGTGCGAGCTAGTCGTCGCGCCGTTCGGCTTCTACCGTCCCGCCATGCCGATGGCGGCGTGATACGCGCAGCTCGTAGAGCTTCGCGTATTTGAGGAAGGCGTAGAACGCGTGCACGCGGGCCGCGATGAATCCGGCCCAGCCGCCCCGCCAGTGGCCACGCACGAAGTAATAGCGGACGAAGGCCACCGTGGGATACACCACCATGCGCAGGCGCAAGGCAGAAGGTTCGCGGACGTGGCGGTCGCGTACCTGCAACGACGAATAACGGTTGGCTTTCTCGACGCGGCCTTCGATATCGCGTTCGCCGTGATGGTCGAGGATCGCATCGAGCCGGCGCACCGGCCCGTCGACCACCACGCTCTCATGCACCTCGTGCCCGCTCATCCGCGCGCGCGTGCGATCGAACAGGCGCACGTAGTGGTTCAGCCGCGCACGGCCGGGCTGCCAGCGCCAGAACACCCATTCGCGGCGGAGCAGTTCGTAGCCTGCGACGGCCGGTGATTCGAGCGCCTCGCGCACGCACGCCGCGGCGGCCGCCGGCACGGTCTCGTCCGAATCCAGCAGCAACACCCAGCGATGCGTCGCCAGGTCGATGGCGGCCTGCTTCTGTGCGCTGTAGCCCGCGAACGGCTGCACGGCCACGCGCGCGCCGGCCTGCTCGGCGATCTGGCGGGTCAGGTCGGTCGAACCGGAGTCCAGCACGACGATCTCGTCGGCGAAGGCGACCGAGGCCAGGCAGGCACCGATGGTGTCGGCGTTGTTGAACGTGGTGACGACGACCGAGAGCGGCTCACGCGGCATGCCGCGGCTCCGGATCCCCCAGGTCGGCATACAGCGCCGCGCACCATACCGAGAGCAGCCACGCGGCGAGCAGGCCCCACCACGCGGAGTAGAACGCCATGTGCGTGTTCAACGGGAAAAGGATCGCCAGCAGGGCGACGAACGGCGGGAACGCCCGCTCGCGCGCTTCCACCCCGGCGCGCCACCAGGCGCGCAGCGCCAGCACCGCGGCCGCGAGCCACGCCAGCAGGCCGAGCGTGCCAGTTTCCGTGGCGACTTCCAGCAGCACCTGGTGGGCATGGCAGGCGCCCTCGCCGTCCGAGCACTTCTCGATGGTGAGGAAGTGGTCGCCCGGCGTGGCGTAGGCCGGATAAGCGACGCGGAAGCTGCGCACGCCCACGCCGTTGATCGGGTGTGCCGCGTACATGCGCAGCGAGGTCGTCCAGATGCCGAGGCGACCGGTCAGGGCCGCGTCGACGCCGGCCTCGGTGCCGTTGAGCGCAGGCAAGGTGTGCGCGATGCGTTCGCGGAAGCGCGGCGAGACCTGCCAGGCCAGCGTGCCGGCGAGGGCGACGGCGAGCGCGCCCGCGGCGCATGCCACGAGGAAGCGTTTCGCGCTGCCGGCTTCACGCCAGAGGAAGGCCAGGCCAACGATGCCGTAGCAGAGCCACGAGGCGCGCGAGCCGGCCAGCAGGATCGGACCCAGCGTGATGAGGTAGGCGATGACCAGCCCGCGGCGACCCCAGCGCTCGCCCGCCGCCCAGAGCAGGAACGGCGAACACGCGGCAAGCGCGGGTCCCAGCTTCAGGTTGTCGCGGCCGAAGATGCCGGACAGTCGCTCCGGATCGGAATGCCCGGCCAGGCCGACGCCGGTGAGTGCCTGCACCCACGCATCCACGACCCAGATCGCCACGACCACGGCCGTGGCCATGTACAGGCTGCGGACCTTGCCGGGCCGGCGCATGGCGAAACACGTATAGATCCCCAGCGGCGCGAAGCGCAGGATGCCGGCGACCGTGCCCCAGCTTTTACCGGGCGCAACGGCATCCACCGCCGAGACCAGCGCGGCGCCGGCATACGCGGCGAACAACCACAGGAAGAGCTTCGCACCGGGATGGTGGCGGATCGCCCCCGGCTCGCGGACCAGCAGCAGGAGGCTGCCAACCAGGCAGAGGAACACGCCGAACTCGGCGCTGCGGCCCACCGGCAACAGCGCCGGGACCAGCCAGATGGGCAACAACGGGGACTTCAGGCCGGCGCGCAGGTTCGCCGTGAGCGACGCGCCACTCACGCGGCCGGCACGCCTTCGACCACCTCGGCGTACATCGCCAGGGTGGCGGCCTGCATGTCGACCAGCCGGTAGCTGCGCGGCGGCGGGATCGGCGGTGCGAAGCGAAGCAGTTCCGCGGCGCGCTCGACCAGGCGTTCGCGGTCGCCGAGCGGCACGCGGCCGGCCGGATACAGTTCGGCCAGCAGTTCGCCGACGCCACCGTGCGCGTAACCCATGACCGGGCGGCACATCGCCAGCGCTTCGACCACGGTGCGACCGAACGACTCCGGCCGCTGCGACAGCTGCAGCACCAGGCTGGACATGGCGTAGACGTCGCGGATATCCGGACGCGCCGGCGAGATCACCACCTTGTCGCCAAGGCCACGCGCACGGATCAGTTCACGCATCTCGGCGACGTAGGCTTCGCGCCCCGGTTCGTCGGCGCCCAGCAACAACAGCCGCGCATCGATCGCCCGGTGTTGCAGGTCGGCGATCAGCTCGATGGCGTCCGCGTGGCCCTTCAGGCGCGTACCGCGACCCGGCAGGGTGAGCAGCGGCCCACCTTCCAGTTGCGGGTATTCCTCGAAGAACGCCCGCTGCCAGGAGTCGTCGGGGCGATAGCCGTACGGGAACGCTTCGGTGTCGACGCCGCGCGGGATCACCGCGATGCGTGCCGTGGAGATGTCGTTCGGGTAGTGCCGCAGCACGTAGTCGCGCAGCGTCTGCGAGACCACGATGACCCGCTCGCCACGCAGCAGGATGCTGCTGTAGTGGCCCGGGCTGTTCAGGCCGTGCACCGTGGTGACGAAGTGCGGGCGCGGCTTCACGCCCTTCATTGCCCACCAGCCGATCCAGCCCGGCAGGCGGGAACGGGCATGGACGATGTCCGGCTTGAGCTCGCGCAACACGCGGCGCAGCTTGCCGACGGTGAACAGCGTGCCCAGCGACTTGCGGCCGATCGGCAGCGTGACGTGCTCGCTGCCTTCGGCTTCGAGCTGGGCGACCAGCCGGCCACCGGCGGAAACCACGACCGAGCGGTGCCCCGCCTCGACCAGCGCCTTGGCAATTTCCAGGGTCGAACGCTCAGCGCCGCCCGAATGCAGGGCGGGTACCAGTTGTACGACGGTCATCGTCCGGGAGGGGAAGACGGTGGCCATGCTTCGGTCCGGATGAGAGGAATTAGCGGGCGATGCAGGATGCGTGCCCGCCCGGGCCGGTCAGTCTTTGAGTACGTAGTTCGCGCCGCAGTACGAGCACTTCGAGGTGCCGCCCTCGTCGACGATGGGCAGGTACACCTTCGGATGCGAATTCCACAGGTACATGCCCGGCATCGGGCACGACAGCGGAAGGTCGGCGTGCGTCACTTCGTAACGATTTTCGGCGTTCGCCGGGATAAGCGGCGCGGCCGCGGGATTGGGGCGCATGGGATAACTCCGGGCGATGCGGTGAAACCGGGGACGCCCATGATGTTAGCAGGAACGCACCAGACCCTGCGTCGGCCCGCTCGTGCAGGAGCGCGCCTGCGCGCGAAGGGGGGCGGGGGATGGCCCGGCGCACCGGATCTTTTCAAAAAATGGTGTATGGCCCCTGGAAAAGGGGTAACCGGAACAAAAAAAACCGCCCACTCGGGGGAGGGGCGGTTTTTTCGCGTTGTAGGTTTCGCGCGCAGGCGCGCTCCTACAGTGCGTCTAAAGCGTTACTTGGCCGAGGCGTCGTGGGCTTCGGTGGTAATGCGGATCTTGATCTCATCCGACACGTTCGGGACGTAGGCGCCGACGCCGAAGTCCGAGCGCTTGATCGTGGTGGTGGCGTCGAAGCCGACCGTCTGCACCTTCATCATCGGGTGCGGGCCGATCTTGTTCAGGGTGACGTCGAGGGTGACCGGCTTGGTCACGCCGTGCACGGTCAGGTCGCCGGTGACCTTCAGCTTGTCCTTGCCCGCGGTCGCGACCTTGGTGCTCTTGAAGGTGACGGTCGGGAACTTGGCGGCGTCGAGGAAATCGGCCGACTTCAGGTGCTCGTCCAGCTTCGGCACGAAGGTGTCCAGGCCGGTGAGCGGCAGGGTGGCTTCGACGGTGGCCTTGGTCGGGTCCTTCTCGTCATAGACGAGGGTGCCGTCGACGCTGCCGAGGTTGGCGGTCGGGTTGGAGAAGCCGAAGTGGTTCCAGCTGAACAGGACCATGGTGTGGCCCGGGTCGAGCTTGTAGGTGACCGGGGCGGCGGCGGCATTGCCGGCGACGGCGAGCAGGCCCGCGAGGGCGACGTAACGGAGAGCGCGCATGATGTAGCTCCTGCAGTAGGGTGGGTACGGCCAGTATCTGCGGGGCGTCGACGCCACCGCGGGAAAGGGGTTCAGAGGACCTGGGCGGCTTCTTCGAAATCGAGGCGCGGCAGGCGGCCAAAGAGGTTCTTGTCCGGGTTGCCGTAGCCGATGTTGATCAGGAAGTTCGACTTGACCTGCGAGCCGGCGAAGAACTCCGCATCGAGGCCGGCCTGGTCGTAGCCCGACATCGGGCCGCAATCCAGCCCCAGCGCGCGGGCGGCCAGGATCACGTAGGCACCCTGCAGCGACGAGTTGCGGAACGCGGTGGCCTGGATCAGCGGCTCGTTGCCGGTGAACCAGCTGCGCGCGTCCACGTGCGGGAACAGCTTCGGCAGCTGGTCGTGGAACGAGAAGTCGGTGGCGACGATGGCGGTCACCGGGGCCAGCATGGTCTTCTCAAGATTGTTCTCAGAGAGAAACGGCTTGAGACGTTCCTTAGCGTCCTTCGACTTGATGAAGACCAGGCGCATCGGCGACGAGTTCGCCGAGGTCGGGCCCATCTTCACCAGGTCGTACAGCTGGTGCAGCTGTTCGTCGGTGACGTCCTTCTCCTGCCACGCGTTGAAGGTGCGGGCGTTGCGGAAAAGCTGGTCAAGCGAGGCATCGGGCAACGGGGCGCTCATGGATTTCCTTGTACAGTGATCGGGCGCCGGACGAGCCCGGCATTCCGACAGTGTAAGCGGGCTCGTGGGCTCGTGGACTGGTCGGCTAAGGAACGAACTGTGCCGAAATCGACAACAATCGACCGACCGGACCCCGCGTGAGTGCCACTTCGCTCGCTCCGGGTTCGTGCTGGGTGGTGACCGATGGCGCCGCCGGCAACCGCCGCCAGGCCCTTGCCCTGGCCGAGGCGCTGACCCCGTCGATCCGCGAGATCGTGGTCGACCTGCGCGCGCCGTGGGCCTGGTTTGCGCCGCGCCTGCTACCCGGCTCGCGGCTTGCCCTGTCCCGCCAGGCAGGGGGCTTGCGGCCGCCCTGGCCGGCCCTGGTGATCGGCTGCGGCCGGGCCGCGGCGTGGGCGACCCGGCAGGTCCGCGACGGATCCGGAGGCCGCACGCTGGCCGTGCAGATCCTCGACCCGCGCGTCGGCACCGACGCCTGGGACCTGGTGGTCGCACCGAAGCACGACCAGCTGCACGGCGACAACGTGCTGACCCCGCTGGGCTCGCTCAACCCGGTCGACGACGCGTGGCTGGCGGATGCACGCGAGGCCTTCGCGGAATTCGGCGACCTGCCCGGCCCCCGCCTGGGCGTCTTGCTCGGCGGCCCGCGCCACGGCGGCACGATGGATGCGGGGGAACTCGCGGCGTTGCTGGAAGGCGTGAAGCGCCGGCATGCCAGCGAGGGCGGTTCGGTGATGGTGCTCGCCTCGCGACGCACGCCGTCGGCATTGCTGCCGATGGTCCGCGCCGCCGTGCAGGGCATGCCGGGTTTCTTCTGGGCGCCCGGCGACGACGATCCCAATCCCTACCCCGGCGTGCTCGGCTGGGCCGACCGACTGGTGGTCACGGCCGATTCGGTCAACATGCTGAGCGAAGCCTGCGCCACCGGCCGCCCCGTGCACACCCTGGCGACCCAGCCCCTGCCGGCGAAGCTCGAGCGCTTCCACGCCGAGCTACGCGACACCCGCCGCCTGCACGCCATCGACGCCAGCACCCCACCGGTGCAACCGGTGCTGCGCGAGACCGCGTGGGTAGCCATGCGTGTCCGCGAACACCTGGGCCTTGCGGCGGCTTACGCGTCGACGTAACGGGCGGCGTCGCCGACCCAGCGGGCGATCAGGCGTTCGCAGCGTGCGGGGTGGTCGCGCATCATCGCTTCGGCGACGCGTTGCACGTCCGGCATCAGGTGCGCGTCGCGGGCCAGGTCGGCGATGCGGAACTGTAGCTGGCCGGTCTGGCGAGTGCCGAGCACCTCGCCGGGGCCGCGCAGTTCGAGGTCTTTTTCCGCGATGCGGAAGCCGTCGTTGGTCTCGCGCATCACCTGCAGGCGTTCCTTCGCGAGCCGCGACAACGGCGTCTGGTAAAGCAACACGCACGACGACGCGATGGCGCCACGGCCGACACGGCCGCGCAACTGGTGCAGCTGCGCAAGGCCGAGCCGCTCACTGTTCTCGATCACCATCAGGCTGGCGTTGGGTACGTCCACGCCCACTTCGATGACCGTGGTCGCGACCAGCACGGCGATCTCGCCACGCTTGAACGCGTCCATCACCGCCTGCTTTTCCTTCGGCTTCATCCGGCCGTGGATCAGCCCCACGCTGATGTTTTCCAGCCCGGCGACCAGCTCCGCGTGGGCGACCTCGGCCGCCTGTGCGTTCATCTGCTCGTTCTCTTCGATCAGCGTGCAGACCCAGTACACCTGGCGGCCTTCCATGCAGGCGGCGTGGATCCGCTCCATGACGTCGTAGCGACGCTCGTTGGAAAGCGCCACGGTCTGCACCGGCGTACGCCCCGGTGGCAGTTCGTCGATCGACGACACATCGAGGTCGGCATAGGCGCTCATCGCCAGCGTGCGCGGGATCGGCGTCGCGGTGAGGACCAGCTGGTGCGGGATCTGTTCACCACGGGTGCCCTTGTCGCGCAGGGCCAGGCGCTGGTGCACGCCGAAGCGGTGCTGCTCGTCGACGATCACCAGGCCGAGCTTCTGGAAGGCGACGCCTTCCTGCATCAACGCATGGGTACCGACGACGATATGCGCGCTGCCTTCGGCGGCATGCGCCAGCGCGCTCTTGCGTGCCCTGCCCTGCACCTTGCCCGCGAGCCACTCCACGTGCAGGTCGAGCGGTTCAAGCCAGGCACGGAAGTTACGCAGGTGCTGCTCGGCGAGCAGTTCCGTCGGCGCGACCAGCGCGACCTGGTAGCCGGCCTCCACCGCGGCAAGCGCGGCAAGTGCGGCGACCACGGTCTTGCCGCTGCCCACGTCGCCCTGCACCAGCCGCAGCATCGGATGCGCACGCACCAGGTCGCGATTCACCTCCGCGGCGACCCGCGACTGCGCCCTGGTCAGGGCAAAGGGCAGCGATGCCAGCAGGCGCTCGCGCAAGACACCTGCGCTTTTCAACGCCGGCGCCTTGCGCTTCTTTACCGCCGCACGCATGCGACGCAGGGTCAGGTGCTGGGTCAGCAACTCCTCGAAGGCAAGGCGTTTCTGCGCGGGGTGCGCACCTTCGCCAAGCTGGCGCAGGTCGACATCGTTGGGCGGGCGATGCACGTAGAGCAGCGCATCGCGCAGCGAGGTCAGGCCCAGCGGCCGGCCGACATCCTCCGGAATCAGCTCCAGCCGGTCGTCGGTCGGCAGATGATGCAGCGCCTTGGCGATGACGCTGGCGAGGCGGCGTGGACCCAGCCCTTCCGTCGCCGGATAGACCGGCGTCAGCCGCTCGTCGACGACCACCGGTTCGTCGTTCTCGATGCGCTGGTACTGCGGGTGGACGATCTCCAGGCCCTGCGGCCCCTGGCGCACCTCGCCGAAGCAGAGCACGCGCGTGCCCTTCTGCAACTGCTCCACCTGCGCCTTGCGGAAGTGGAAGAAGCGCAGCAACAGCGCACGGCCGGAGTCGTCGCTGATGATCACCTTCAGTTGCATGCGCCCGCGGAACGTACGCTCGACGACATCCACCGCGCCTTCGACCTGGGCGCGATCGCCCGGGCGCAGCTCGGCGATCGGCACGACCGTGGTGCGGTCTTCGTAACGCAGCGGCAGGTGGAACCAGAGGTCCTGCACCTCGCGCAGGCCGAGCTTGCCCAGCGTTTCGGCAAGCGCTGGCCCGACGCCGCCGAGCGTGGTCAGCGGCGCGCGACCCGGATCCGCCGACGGCGCGGCGGACGAAGGGCTGGCGATACGGGCCACGGGAATGGCGGCGGCCTTGCGGTTACGGCAGGACGAGGATCGCGTCGACCTCGACGTTCGCACCCTTGGGCAGGGCCGAGACTTCGATGGTGGAACGCGCCGGGTACGGCTGCTGGAAGTACTCGGCCATCACCGCGTTCACGGCGGCGAAGTCGCCCAGGTCGGTGACGTAGATGCCCACGCGGACGATGTCGGAGAGCTTGCCGCCAGCCGCTTCGGCCACGGCGACCAGGTTGTCGAACACACGCCGGGTCTGCACCGTGATATCGCCCTCGACGAGGCTGCCCGTGGCCGGATCCAGCGGGATCTGGCCCGAGAAATACACGGTGTTGCCGGCGCGAACGCCCTGCGAATACGGGCCAATGGCGGCCGGAGCCTTGTCGGTGGCGATGATGCTGCGGGTCATGGGGATGCCTTGTGGGGTCAGGCAACGATATTAACCGGATCGTGCGCTGGATCGTGCGCTGGATCGTGCGTCGGTTCGATGCGCCGGACGTGCGCCGATTCGCGCGCAGGCGCGCTCCTACAGGGGGTGGCGATAGACGCCGCTGACCACGCCGGTGCGGCGTACGCGGCGCATTACGTCGGCCAGGTGCTTGCGGCCCTTGACCTCGATCGCGAAGAGCAGCGTCGCCGCCGTGCTGTCGCGCTCGATGTACTCGACGTTCTCGATGTTCGAGCCTGCGTCGGCGATCGCGGCCGCGACCGTGGCGAGGACGCCCGGGCGGTTGAGCACTTCGATGCGCAGTTCGGCGCGGTAGTCGCCGGAGACGTCGCGGTCCCATTCGATGGCGACGATGCGCTCGGGCGTCTTGCGGAACTCGGCGACGTTCGGGCATTCCACCCGGTGCACGACGATGCCCTTGCCCGACGACAGGAAACCGATGATCTCGTCGCCCGGCAGCGGGTGACAGCAGTTGCCGAAGCTGAGCACGCCGCGTTCGGCACCACTGATCCGGATCTTCTCGACGCTGTGCTCGGTGGAGGCCTGCGGGTGGCTGTCGCGGGGGCCGATGACGCTGACCAGCTGCGCGGCGACCTGGTCGGCGAAGCGGTTGCCGAGCGCGATTTCGGAGAGCAGTTCTTCCAGTCGCTTGAACTTCGACTCGTCGAGGAAACGATCGAGCACGGCCGGCGGCACGGCATCCAGGCTGAGGCCGCGCGCATCGAGCGCGCGATCGAGCATGCGATGGCCGAAGTCCACGGCGTCTTCGTGCTGCAGGTGTTTCAGGTACTGGCGGATCGCGGTGCGCGCCTTGCCGGTGACGACGGCTTCCAGCCACGCCGGGTTGGGCACGGCCGAGGGCGCGGTGATGACTTCCACGACCTGCCCCGAGACCAGCCGCGTGCGCAGCGGGACCAGCTTCTTGTCGACGCGCGCGGCCACGGCGTGGTCGCCCACGTCGGTATGCACGGCGTAGGCGAAGTCCAGCGCGGTGGCATTGCGCGGCAGCGAGAAGATGTCGCCGCGCGGGGTGAACAGATAGACCTCGTCCGGGAACAGGTCGATCTTCACGTTCTCCAGGAATTCGGTGCTGGACGACGTATGCGCCTGGCTGTCGGCCAGCGCCGAGATCCACTCGCGCGCGCGAAGCTGCGCCGAGTTGGCCGGGCCGGAATCGGTCTTGTACGCCCAGTGCGCCGCCACGCCGCGCTCGGCAACGGATTCCATTTCCGAGGTGCGGATCTGGATTTCGATGGGCGCACCGAACGGCCCCAGCAACACGGTGTGCAGCGACTGGTAGCCGTTGCCCTTCGGGATCGCGATGAAATCCTTGAAGCGTGCATCGACCGGCTTGTACAGGCCGTGCACCGAACCCAGGGCCATGTAGCAATGCATGGCGGAGTCGGTGATGACGCGGAAGCCGTAGACATCCATGAGCTGCGCGAACGACTTGTGCTCGTTGCGCATCTTCGAATAGATGCTCCAGGCCGACTTGATCCGGCTGACCGCACGGCCAGGAATCTTGTCGGCGGCGAGCCGGCCCTCCAGCGCCATCTCGATCTTCGCCATGGCCTCGCGACGATTACCGAGCGCGGCGCGGATGCGCTCGCCGATGATCCGATGGCGGTCGGGATAGAGGGCCTTGAAGCCAAGGTCCTGCAATTCCGCCTTGAACTTGTTCATGCCCAGGCGCTGGGCGATGGGCGCGTAGATTTCGAGCGTTTCGCGCGCGATGCGGCGGCGCGACGCGCCATCCTTCGCACCCAGCGTACGCATGTTATGCAGGCGGTCGGACAGCTTGATCAGGATGACGCGCAGGTCGCGTGCCATCGCCAGCAGCATCTTGCGGAAGCTTTCCGCATCGGCTTCGGCGCGGCTGGAAAAGCGCATCTTGTCCAGCTTGGTGACGCCGTCGACCAGTTCGGCGACGGTTTCGCCGAACGCACCGGCGAGTTCCTCACGGCTGAGCTGGGTGTCTTCCAGCGTGTCGTGCAGGATCGCCGCGATGATCGTCTCGGCATCGAGGCCGAGTTCGGCCAGCACCTGCGCCACCGCCACCGGATGGGTGATGTACGGTTCGCCCGACTTGCGCGTCTGCCCGTCGTGGGCGAGCGCACCGACGAGGAAGGCGCGACGGATGCGCAACACCTGCTCTTTGGGCAGGTAGGCACCCACGCGCTCTTCCAGCGCCTGCACATAGGCCGGCACCGGGGTGTCGTCGGAGACGTCGGTCAGTTTTTTGGCAGGAATGACTTCCATGGGAATGCCTCGCGCCTGGGATCAGGCGGCATGGCCTCCCGCGCGCGGCTCCGAAGGCCGCGCTTCAACGTGCGCAGTGAGCAGATGGACGCTGGGCCGACAAGGACCCGGCGACATCAGTCATCCCCGCCCTTCGAGAGGTCATCGTCCACTTCCGTGGCGGCCCACTCGAGGGCTTCACGCTCGGCGCGCTCACGCGCGGCACGATCGATTTCGTCGATCATCTGCTCGTTGACGCGACGGTCCGCGATCTCGCGCAGGGCGAGCACGGTCGGCTTGTCATTGTTCGGATCGAGGGTCGGCTCGGCGCCCTTGGAGAGCTGGCGAGCGCGCTTGGTCGCCATGAGCACGAGCTCAAAGCGATTGTCGACTACCTCGAGGCAGTCTTCGACAGTAATACGGGCCATTTCAAATCCTTGACAACAAAGACACTTATGACCGTGCAGTTTAGCGGTCCGGGCCGTTGGCTGTCCATTAGGGGGAGGGGTATCATGCCGGGTTCTGACCAGGAAGGATGGGCATTAGTGCAAATAATAAAACTAAGCGGTACACTAAAGCATCGCCCCACCCCCAGAGTCACCCCGATGGTTCCCTCATCTTCCTTTAAACGGCTGATTCGCAACGCGATCGGCCTCGCTGCGATTGCCCTGCTGGCCGCGTGCCACATTGCCCCGCCGCGCACCGACGACCCGAACGAGCACGTCAACCGCAAGGTCTACGCGTTCAACGACAAGCTCGACAAGGCGATCATCCGCCCCGTGGCTGTCGGCTACCGCAACGTGACCACGCCGGGCGTACGCACGGCCGTCAGCGACTTCTACACCAATATCCGGTTGCCGATCACCATCGGTAACCAGCTGTTGCAGGGTCGTCCGGGCCAGGCCGCCGTCACCACCGGCCGCTTCGTGGTTAACCTCGGCATCGGTTTCCTTGGCTTCAAGGACCCGGCCAGCCAGCTGGGCATGCCGCTGTACGACAGCGACTTTGGCGTGACCCTGGCCCGCTGGGGCGTTCCCGAGGGTGACTACCTGGTCCTGCCGTTCGTCGGCCCGACCACGGTCCGCGACGTGTGGAAGCTGCCGGTGGACAGCTACTTCTTCGACCCGCTGAGCTACCTGTCGCGTAACCACGACTTCCACCACGGCGAGTACTACGTGCCGTCGGTGCTGTACCTGGTGACGCTGCGTGCCCGTGCGATCGATGCGGAGAGCTTCCTGGCTTCGGCTTACGATCCGTATGTGTTCATGCGTGATGCGTATCGCCAGCAGCGCCTCTATCAGATCTACGACGGCAATCCGCCGGCGGACGTGATCGAGCAGATGCAGGGCCTGAACGATAGCAACAAGGATTTCGACCCCGATGCGTTGCTCAATGAGCAGCACAACTGGGAACGAAAAAACGGCCAGAACCCCGACTGACCCAAAAGCCGCCCCCGGGCGGCTTTTTTAATGCCACGGTGCGGCCACGGCCTTCGGCCGAATCACGGCGCTGGCATGGCTGTTGTAGGAGCGCGCCTGCGCGCGATGGCCGTCCGCGCGGCGCTCGAACCTGCCCGCAGGACAGCCCTCGATGCCTACCCTCGCTGCTCAGACAGGTCCTCCGCGCTCGACAACGCTGGCCGCAGCCGCGGCCCATGTACTTAATCGGCCTACGGCCGCTCGCTTGTGCGGAACTCGCCTCGAGGGTAGGCACCGAGGGCTCTCCTCATCCTTGCCGCGAGCTGGGTGGGACAGCCACGCCACCAGCCGGCAGCTCCTGTAGGAGCGCGCCCGCGCGCGAACAGCCAACAACGCGGTCATGCAGGAACCTGGGTCACCGACCCGCACGCGCGTCTTCAAAACACATCGAAGACGTGTCCTGGCTCTTCCGCGTCGTAGCTCAATGGTTTCGACCCACGCCGAACCTGCCGCCCACGAACGATGGTGTCGTAGGGTGAACCGATGGCGTGCATCAATGCATGGCCTCATTCGCTCGGAGCCGAGCTGAGGGTTCGCGCGCGGGCGCGCTCCTACGAGAGCTGCCGCTGCGTCGGGATCGCCGACGCAGCGGCCGTCCAACCCGGTCGCGACACGGATGAAGACAGCCCTCGGTGCCTACCCTCGAGGCGAGTTCGTGGCGGCGAGGGTGGCGGGCGGAAAAAGCCCGCAGGGGGCCGGCCACGACGGCCGGCCGTTTCTGCCGAGACAGGATGTCGAGTCAGAAACCTCCGCCCGGCACCCGGTGCGCGGCCGTAGGCCAATGAAGAAAACGGGCTGCGGAGCAGCCCCTCCCTATCGCACGCCAGAACGCTGTCTGAGCAGCGAGGGTAGGCACCGAGGGCTGTCATGCGACCATGTTCGAGCGCCGCGCGGACGGCATTCGCGCGCAGGCGCGCTCCTACAGGGCTGAGGTTCGGCCGGAGGCCGTTGGACATGGCCGCAATGCGGCAAACGCTTAGAGAAGCGTGTCGACGCCAGAGACGCGGGCCAGGGCTTCGAGGCCCCTGGGGGCGTTGGCCACCTTCAGGACACCGCCCGCCTGGCGGGCATGCGCCAGCAAGGCCAGCACCGTCGCGAGGCCGGCACTGTCGGCCTGCGTCACGCCGGCAAGATCCAGCGTCGCCGGCTTCAGCCGGTCAATCTGCGCACGGCCCGCCTCAAGCGCAGCCGCCGCCGTCGCAAACGTCAACGCGCCGGAGACCGCGAGGGCCCCCGGCGCATCGGCCAGCTGGAAAGCCGGCTGGGTCACTTAGCGCCACCGGCCGCGTTGCCGCCGGCATCCTGCTTCATCTCGTCGATCGCCTGCGAACCCTTCTGCTCCAGGTCCGCGGTCAGCTTGTCGAGGCCTTCCTTCTTGATCTCGGCATCGACCTGGTTGCGATAGTTCGTGATGTACGAGATGCCCTCGATGATCACGTCGTACGCCTTCCAGTCACCGCTCTGGCTCTTGCGGAACGCATAGTCGACCGAGACCGACTTGCCGTCGTCCAGCATGACCTGGGTACGCACCACGGTACGCTTGTTGTTCAGGTCGCCGCTGAACGGCAGGACCTTCACGCGGCCACGGGTGTAGTTGAGCAGGCCTTCCGCATAGCGGTGGGTGATCGAGTTGTAGAACGCCTTGGCGAAGCGCTCGCGCTGCTGCGGAGTCGCCTTGGTGGCGTTCTGGCCCAGGACAAGGATCGAGGCGTAGTCGATGTCGAAGTGCGGCAGGAAGGTATCGTCGATGACGGCGATCAGCTTCTCCTTGTCGTTCTTCAGCTCGGCCTGGTGACCCTCGATGGCCTTGGACAGGTCATCGGAGATCTGCTGGACAACCTGCTGGGGCTGCATGCCCTGGGTGGCCGCAGCCGGGGCTGCCGCCTGCGCGAAGGCCGGGGCGGCGGCGACCGTGCCGACGGCAAGGGCAATGGCGAGGGAAAGCTGACGCAACATGCGGTATCTCCTGGCCCGGCTTACTTCTTGCCGGCGTTATCGGGTTGGGCACCGCCCTGGGCATTGCCCTGGCCGTTGCCATTCTTGTTGTCGCCCGGCGAGCCGTTCACGAGGAACTTGCCGATCAGGTCTTCCAGCTGCAGCGCGGACTGGGTAAGCACCAGCTCGTCGCCGTCGGCGAGGAAGCTCGGCGAGCCGCCGGGCTGGATCGCAACATACTGGCTACCGATCAAACCGCTTGTGAATACGGCAGCGGCCGAGTCATCAGGTATCTGGGAGTAAGTCTTGTCGATCGCAAGGGTCACCGTGGCTTCCACCGAACCCGGCTTGACCACCACCGACTCGACGCTGCCGATCGGCACGCCAGCCATCTTCACGGCCGCGCCCGGCTGCAAGCCACCGATATTGGTGAAGTTGCCGCTGACATGGAACGTGCCACCGAGGCGGTCCGGGGCGCTGCCGCCGCCGAAGAACTTGCCGATCATCTCTTCCAGCTGCTGGGCCGGGCGGGTAAACGCCAGCTCGCTGCCTTCCTTCACCGGGTTCTTCGAATGGCCGAACTGCAGGCCGATGTACTGGTCGCCCAGCAGGCCGCTGGTGTAGATCGTGGCCACCGAATCGTCGGGGATGTCTTTCTGGGCATTGTCGATGGCCAGGGTCACCTTGGCCTCTTCCTTGCCCGGGACCAGCTCGATCGACTGCACCGAGCCGACGCGGACGCCGGCGACCTTCACCGGGGCGCGGACCTTGAGCTGGCCGACGTTGGCGAAGCGGGTCTCCACGTTATAGGTGGAACCGCCGTGCTGGTTGGCGACGGAGGTGGTCTGGGTGGCGAGATAAGCCAGCGCGGCAAAACCAAGCACGATGAACAGGCCGGTGCCGACGGCATAGGAACGTCTCTGGGTCACGGCACGATCCTCGAATGGGAAACAGGAAGGGTTATGGTCATGGCGGGCCTCCGTGGCCTCAGATCAGGAATGAGGTGAGGACGAAGTCCAGCGCCAGGATGGCGATGGACGATGCGACCACGGTACGGGTCGTGGCATAAGCCACGCCTTCGCTGGTGGGCGGCGTGGTGTAGCCCTGGAACACCGCGATGAGCGACACCACGATGCCAAAGGCGATGGACTTGAGCAGGACGCCGTCGATGATGTCCTTGTGGACGTCCACCGCGGCGGTCATGTTCGACCAGAAGGTGCCGTTGTCGATGCCCAGCCAGGTCACGCCGACCAGGTGGCCACCGAACACGCCCATGGCGCAGAACACGATGCCCAGCAGCGGCAAAGCGACCACGCCGGCGAGGAAGCGCGGGGCGACCACGTAAGCGACCGGATCCACCGCCATCATTTCCATGGCGTCGAGCTGGTCGGTCGCGCGCATCAGGCCGATCTCGGCGGTGACCGAGGTACCGGCGCGGCCGGCGAACAGCAGTGCGGTGACCACCGGTCCCAGTTCGCGGTAGATCGCGATCGCGACGACCGTGCCGGTCGCCGAGGTGCCGCCGAAGATCGACAGCACGTCGTACAGCTGCAGGCCCAGCACCATGCCCACGAACAGGCCGCAGGTCATCACGATGGTGAGGCTCATCGCACCGACGAACCAGATCTGCCGCAGCGTTTCACGGCCGTGCTTCATGCTGCGCGGGATGGCCGCCAGGATGGTCAGCAGGAACAGCCCGCAGGCGCCGATCTGCGCCAGGCTGCGGGCGACGACGTTGTCGTCCCGGGTGGTCATGCCTTGCCTCCGGGGAAACCCAGCGCCGTGGCGTAATCGCCGGCCGGGTACTGGAACGGAACCGGGCCATCGGGCTCGCCACCGAAGAACTGCGCCGTCCACGGCGAGCCGTCGCTGGCCAGCTTGTCGGGCGCGCCCTGGGCGACGACCTTGCCGTTGGCGATGAGATACACGTGGTCGGCCACCTTCTGCACCGCGGCCAGTTCGTGCGCCACGAGGATGCTGGTGATGCCGAGCGTTTCGTTCAACGTGCGGATGAGCAGCAACACCTGGTTCAACGCGATCGGATCCAGGCCGACGAAGGGCTCGTCGTAGAGGATCAGCGCCGGGTCGAACACGATGGCGCGGGCCAGAGCGACGCGGCGGGCCATGCCGCCGGAGAGCTCGGTGGGCTCCAGCCGCGCGGCGCCACGCAGGCCCACGGCCTGCAGCTTGTTCAGCACGATGTTGCGGATCAGCTCTTCCGGCAGCTTCGTGTGCTGGCGCAGCGGGAACGCCACGTTCTCGAACACGTCGAAGTCGGTCAGCAGGGCGGAATTCTGGAACAGGTAGCCGATCCGTTCGCGCAGCTCGAACAGCTTCTCGCGCGACAGCGTGGGCACGTTCTGGCCGTCGACCTCGACGGTGCCGGCATCGCCGCGCATCTGCCCGGTGATGTGCTTGAGCAGGGTGGTCTTGCCGGTGCCGCTGGGCCCCATGATGGCCGTGACCTTGCCGCGCGGGATGTCGAGGTCCAGTGCGTCGAAGATGGTCTTGCCGTTGAGGACCGTGGTCAGGCCGCGTACGCGGACGATGGCGTCGTCGGTCATGGTGCGAGCAGTTCCTCGATCAGGGACTCGTGGCGTTTCGCCGCCCACGCCGAGCGCAGGCGCACCGCGCGGACGATGGACTGCAGGTCGGCCAGCGCATCTTCGAAGCGATCGTTCACGATGATGTAGTCGAATTCGTGGGCATGGGCGATCTCCTCGCGGGAATTGAACAGGCGGCGCTCGATCACGTCGGGCGCGTCCGAACCTCGACCGCGCAGGCGGCGCTCAAGTTCCACCCGCGACGGCGGCAGGATGAACACGCTGACGCAATCGCCCTTGCCCTTGCGGACCTGGCGGGCCCCCTGCCAGTCGATCTCCAGCAGCACGTCCACGCCGGACACCAGCTTGCCCTCGACCACCGTGCGCGACGTGCCGTAGAGGTTGCCGTGCACTTCGGCATGTTCCAGGAAGATGCCTTCCTCGATTTCGCGCTCGAAGTCTGGCCGTTCGACGAAGAAGTAGTGGCGGCCGTATTCCTCGCCCACCCGCGGCGGGCGGGTGGTGTGCGAGATGGACAGGGAGATTTGCGGTTCGCGCTCGAGCAGCGCATTGACCAGCGTGGACTTGCCCGCACCCGACGGCGCGGCCACCACGAACAGGGTGCCGTCGCTCATCCGCGGGGATCTCGTTGGGGGTTCATGGCCGTTCCCGGAACGCATCGCAAAGCGGGATTGTAGCCGGAATCGTGGCCCCGACGCCTTTCGCCGGGGTTCCGACGCCGTTTCAGCCGTGGTTGACGCTGCCGAACATGGCCAGCGACATCGCCATGACCACGAGGAACATGAAACCGGCCCACACCGACAGCAGGATCCAGAAAACCACCTTGTTCGCCGGCGGGTCGACCTGGCCCGTGGTGCGCCAGCGAGCCACCCAGGTCATCTGCGCCTGCAGGTAATAGTGGGTGAAGAAGAACAGGGTCACGCCGCCGATATCTGGCACCAGGCCGTAGGCCGGCAGCTTTTCGCGCATGGAGCGGGCCATGGAAAAGATGGCGATGTAGCGGAACACGAGGCTGCCGAGGCCGACGAGCATCACCAGCGGGAACAGCGCCATCGCATGGGCGAAGTCCGCGAAGTCCGGTGGGCTCCCGCTACGCAGCGCGGACGAGCCGAAAATCGACCCCATCATCAGCAACCAGCCCAGCGGCAGCAGGCACACCGAGACGATCAGCCACAGCGTCGCGCGACTGGACGGATCGATCTTCTTGATCCAGGACGACTGCAGGAAGATCCAGACCAGGCTCATCAGGCCGCCGGTGAACATGTCGATCACGGCGATGAGGAACCAGTGCAGGTCCGGCGGCGCCGGCAGGTCACTGTGCTGGACGGCGGCCACGCCACCCATCATCGGCGGCGGCAACGGGATCCCGAGGATCTCGTGCAGCGGCCGCCATTCGGCCATGCCGTCGTGCCAGCCCATGGCCGTCGCCGCGATCTTGCCCTCGGCGATCCAGGCACGCAGCGTGGGTTCGTCGTAAGGTCCGAAACGCTGGCCATCACGGCCTACCCAGATCTTCCTTTCGTCGCTCATCGGCTTTCAATTCCCCAGGGGTACGACAACGTTACGGTACGAAAGAGTCACGGGCTACCCATCGTCATGACGAGGAAGCTCAGGATGGTGAAGAGCGGCAGGCATACCGCCCATATCGCCGGGGTGGACACCGGCGCGGCGGCCGCGGGATCCGTGCGTGCACGACGCACCCAGTCCATCTGCGCCTGCAGGTAGATCGTGTTGAAGAAGAACAGCGTGATGCCGCTGACCTGCGGGCGCAGGCCATACATGGGCAGCACGCGCCGCATGGAATGCACCATGGAATACGCCGAGGCGAGGTACGCGGCGATGGTCCCGATGTTCAGCACCATGGCGACGCGGAGCAACGTGATCCGCGTTTCGTAAGGAAGCGATCCGAGCAGGAACGTTTCACGCAACGCGATGACCGCGATGGAGCCGGCTGCGGAGGCGATCAACCATTCGCGCGAGCGGTTGCCGGGATCGATCCGGCGTACCCAGTTCACCTGGAGGAAGGCCCAGACCCAGGCGATGAAGCCCAGCGTGACCAGGCAAAGCATGAGGACCAGGCCCCAGCCCGGACCGGCCGGTTCGGGGAGCGCGGCGCCTCTCGCGGGAAAGCGCGTGACGGTGTCGCCGACCAGTTCAACGACCTCCACCCATGCCTCGCCGTCGTCGCCACGGCCGAGCACATCCGGACGGATTTTCCCTTCGTCGAGCCAGCGCTGGACCAGCGACTCGTCGTAAGGGCCATAGGTGTTTTCCCCCTGCTTCAACCAGACCTGCCTTTCCTCGGCCATCGTCCCTTTCCCCTGGATCCATGCGGTGACAGGGGCACCCCTGCCCCATTCCGCGGGCAGTATGCCGCAAGCTCAGGCGGCTGGCGCGTAGCGTGCCGGGGAGACCCCCATGACGCGCTTGAACGCATGGCTGAAAGCGCTCTCCGAGCCGTAGCCCAGGTCTCGCGCCAGCGTCGCGACCGGCACCGAGCCGCGCTGCAGGGCCTGGCAGGCGAGGCGCATGCGCCATTCGGTGAGGTAGGTCAGCGGTGCGCTGCCGGAGACCTTGCGGAAGTGTTCGGCGAACACGGTGCGCGACATCGCGGCGAGGCGGGCGAGTTCGTCCAGGCGCCAGTCCTTGCCGGGGTCGGCGTGCATCCGGCGCAGCACGGGCGCGAGGCGCGGGTCGGCGACCGCGCGTAGCCAGCCCGGCGGCAGCAGGTCGCCGGAGGCCATGTGCGCACGCAGGACCTGCACGAACAGCAGGTGGGCCAGCTGCGCCTGGGCCAGGCCCGAGCCGGGCAGCGCCTGCTGGCTCTCGGTCACCATCTGGTCGATCAGCCAGCGCATGGTCGCGGCCTCCGGCGCCTTGCCGTCGATCAGGATCCACGGCGGCAATGCGGCGAGCAGCATGGGTTCGTAGGCGGGATGCACCCGCACGTGCCCGCCGATCTGCAGGGTCTCGGTGCCTTCGTTGAAGGCGACGAGGCGCTCGGCGCCGTGCCACTCGAAATCGCCGGCCCAACGCGTGGGCAGGTCCGGATCGCTGGCGAGCACGAAGGGGCGCGGCGCGGCGAGCAGGATCACGTCGCCCTCGGTCATGGCGATGTCGCGGGGCTCGCCCTCGATCCGCATCACCACGCGACCGCGCGCCACGGCGAAGAACTTCAGCTTGTCGGGCGGCGGGAAGGCGACGGCCCAGTCGCCGCCGGCCGTGAAGCCGCCGGACATCACCGATTCGAACTCGGCCAGGCGCAGGATCGAGGTAATCGGGTCGTCGCTCATATCCGTACGATTGCGCATGCATGGCGCACTTTCAAGCATTCATCGTCCCGGCCAGCGCCCTTACCTTGGTTAGGCACCCACCAAGGAGCCTCCCATGCAGACCCCCATCCCCTCCGGTTTCAACGCTGCCAGCACCGCCGCCGACGTCATCGCCGGCCTCGATCTCACCGGGAAGAACGCCATCGTGACCGGCGGCTACGCGGGCCTTGGCCTGGAAACCGCCCGCACCCTGCGCGACGCCGGTGCCCGCGTGATCGTGCCGGCCCGCGACATGGCCAAGGCGCGCAAGGCCCTCGACGGCGAAGCCGGCATCGACGTGCTGCCGATGGACCTGGCCGACCCGGCCTCGATCGACGCTTTCGCAAGGCAGGTGCTCGACCGCGGCGAAGCGCTGCACATCCTCGTCAACAACGCCGGCGTGATGGCCTGCCCGCTCGAACGCGATGCACGCGGTTACGAGCGCCAGTTCGCGACTAACCACCTGGGCCACTACCAGCTCACCGCGCGGCTGTGGCCCGCGTTGCGCCGGGCGAAGGGTGCGCGCGTCGTCGCCGTGTCTTCGCGCGGGCATCGCTACTCGCCGGTCGTGTTCGACGACGTGCATTTCGAACGCCGCGACTACGATCCGTGGCTCGGCTATGGGCAGTCGAAGACGGCCAACATCCTGTTCGCCGTGGGCGCCGATGCGCGCGGCAAGGCCGATGGCATCCGGGTGTTCTCGCTACACCCCGGCGCGATCGTGACCGACCTGGCCCGCTACATGAGCGTCGACGACATGCGCAACTTCGGCGCGATCGACGACGAGGGCAAGCCGGTGGTCGACCTGGCGCGCGGCATGAAGAGCGTGGCGCAGGGCGCGGCGACCAGCGTGTGGGCGGCGACCAGCCCGATGCTCGACGGCAAGGGCGGCCTCTACCTGGAAGACAGCGACATCGCACCGATGCTCGACGATGCCACCGTGGCCGCGGAAGACCTGCGCAACCTGCACGGCGTGCGCCCCTACGCTATCGATCCGGATGCGGCGGACGCGTTGTGGGAGCTGAGTGAGAAGGAGACGGGCGTGGGCATTGCCTGACGGCATGCGGCGCTGGCACGGGAGCCATCTCCCGTGCCATGCGTATCGTGTTGGCTACCTGCAAGGCGACCAGGCCCACGCAGGCCACGGCCATGACCAGCCACAGGATGAGCCGCGGCGGCCTTGGCAGCGTGTCGCCGGTATGCCGCCAGCGCCGGATCCAGCGCAGCTGGCCCTGGATGTAGAGCACGTTGAAGAAGATGACGTACGCGCTGTCGATATCGGGCACCAGGCCGTACGCGGGCAGCCGGCGGCGCAGGCTTCTTGCCATGGCGAACCATGCGAGCAGCACGCACGCCGTGCCGCCCATGGCGGCAGGCACCTCGAGCAACATCAGGCCGAGCGGCGGCAGGGGTGGTGCAACCCAGGGAAGCGTGGAGAGGTAATAGAGATGGATCGCCCAGCAAGGTGCCGCGATCGCCAGCAGCCACGCTGCCTTGTTGGCCGGATCGATCCGTCGTATCCAGCGTGCCTGGACGAACCCCCAGGCCAGCCCGCCGAAACCCAGCGTCGCGACGATGAGGAGGAGCAACCAGGTCCAGTGCAGGCCGGGCGGCTCCGGAAGGGCGTCGCGCAAGGCCTGCTCGCCTTCGACGTCCGTCCCGGGCAAGCCGGCCGGCGCGGCCATGCCGAGCACGCGGTAGAGCGGTTGCCAGCCCGCCATGCCCTCGCGCCATGCCAGCGCGGCGGCATCGACCTTCCCGTGCGCGATGCCATCGCGCAGCACGTCTTCGCCGTATGCCTGCTTGCGGCCGTCCGGATCGCCGAGCCAGATGTAACCCGCGCCTTCCATGCGACGTCCCTGTGGGTGTGATTGCGCGGAGTATGCCCCGTCAGGGCCGTTTGTACACCGCCCCGCCCTTCATCACGAAGGGGACGTTGGACAGGACGGAGATGTCCTTCGTGGGATCGCCCGGCACGGCGATGATGTCGGCATCGAGGCCGGCGCGAAGCTGGCCGATGTGGTCCTGCTGGCGCAGCACTTTCGCGTCGATGGCCGTCGCGGCGAGCAAGGCCCTGGCCGGGCTCATCCCGTCGCGGACCATCCACTCCAGTTCCTTGTAATTGCTGCCGTGCGGGAACACGCCGACATCGCTTCCCGCACCGATGGTCACGCCCGCGTCCAGCGCCCGCTTGAATGCCTGCTGCGAGGTCTTCATCGCATCGGTGGGCGGCGCGCCCGGCTTCCAGCCGCTGAAGTATTCGGCGTAGGCGGCGCTTGCCTCGAGCGTGGGCATGTAGGCCACGTTGTGTTTCTTCATCAGCGCGAAGACTTCCGGCGTACCGTCGTAGCCATGCTCGATGGTGTCGACGCCGGCCATCACCGAGCGGCGCATGCCTTCGGCCGTGCTCGAATGCACGGCGACGGGCAGGTTGAGCGAGTGCGCGACGTCCACCGCCGCATTCAATTCCTCCTGCGTCAGCGTCGGCGACGAGCCCCTCGCCTTGCCGCAGTGGTAGTCGGCGTAGAGCTTGATCCAGTCGGCGCCGTGCGCGGCCTGGTCGCGGACGGCGTCGACCATCTGTGCCACGCCGCTGACGGGGATCGCTCCCTGTGGCAGGTCCATGTCTTCGCGGAAACCCAGCGGGCCCGGACCGTAGCAATGCGCGGCGACCGTCGCGCGCGTGGCGACGAACAGGTGCGGGCCGGGGATGAGGCCCTTGTCGATCGCCTTCTGCACGTCGACGTCGGCGTAGCCGGCACCCTCGGTACCGAGGTCACGCAGCGCGGTGTAGCCGGCCATCAGCGTATCGCGAGCGTGCTTCACTGCTTCGATGGTGCGGAAGGCCAGCGTTTCCTTCAGCACCTGGTCGTTCCACAGGGTTTCGTTGTACGGGTGCAGGAAGATGTGCGAGTGCGCGTCGATCAGGCCAGGCAGCAGTGTCATGCCGGGGAACGTGAGCGTCTCGGTGCCCGGCGGCGCGGCCACCCGCCCTTCCGGTCCCACGGCGGCGATCCTGTCGCCCTGCACCAGCACCACCCAGCCCGCGTGCGCCTGCTCGTCGCGCGCATCGAAGACGCGGTCGGCCTTGAGCAGCAGGGGGTGGCTGGCAGGCTTCGGCATGTCGTCCGCATTCGCGGCGAAGGCGGCACAGGCGAGGCATGCGGCAAGGGCAAGCAGGCGATGGCTCATGGCGCGGTTTCCTTGTCACCCGGGTGGTACTGGCGTTCGACATGGCCTTGCAGGTCTTCGGGCCAGAAATAGACCTTGCGCAGGTTGCCGGTGGTGTAGCGCTCGGCTTCGTCGTTGAAGTGCTTCGACGCCGGGTCGCCGCTCTCGCCACCGGCGGTGACCGCGCGGGCACTCACCTTCGGCCCGAATTCGACGACGGCGACGAAGCTGTTGCCGCTGGTGCCGTAGTAGCGTTTCGTGCCGGGCCAGCGGTGCGCGCCAAACGAGGCGAGCGAGCCCCAGCGCGACGATGTGAACGGCACGGGGATGCTCGGCTTCGCGTCGTCGAAGACCTGGGCGATCGCCGCGTCGTTGCGCTGGTAGCGATTCACTTCGCCCCACGGCACGCCCCAGCTGCCGAAGTCCTTTTCGAGGCGATCCACGGCATCGGAGAGTGCCTGCAACCGAGCCTGTGGGCCCGCCTTGCCGGCCATGATGTCGTAGATGCTCAGGCCCTCCTGCGTGTCGTCCTTGCTGGCCTTGTCCCAGAGGATGTCGCCCCAGAACACGGCGAGCGTGGTCGGCATCGAGGCGATGCCCCAGCGGTAATCCCACGCCCGTAGCAGGCCGACCGGCCCGCGCAGCTTCGCCTTCAGCGGTTCGCTCGCCGGTAGCGCGTCGTAGTCCGCGATCAGCACCGGCAGCTGGCGTTCGAACGCGGGCAGGTAGGTATCGAAGGCCGCCGCGAGCAACGAGGCCTGGGTGAAATCATGCTGGCCGGTGAGTACGCGCGTGGCGTGGATGCCGCGCGGGTTCTCGCCTACCGAGTCCATGTACTTCGGGAAGTCGGCCTGCTTCGGGCTGTCCGGGCCGGCGGCGGAATATGGCCAGTCGTTGGTGTTGAAGATCCAGCCGGTGCCCGGGTTGAACAGCCGTGGCGCCTTGTCCAGCGGGAGCAGGGCCTGCCAGTCGGTGGCCGGATCGCTGCCGTCGACCGGCTTCGTATAGTCGAAACGATCGTCGCGCTTCGGGATGAACTGCGGATGCAGGTAGGCGATATTGCCCTTGTCGTCGGCGTAGATGGTGTTGTTCGACGAGTTCGCCTTCAGCTCGGCGACCTTCATGTACGCGGCGTAGTCGTTGGCCTTCGTGCGCAGCCAGCTTTGCTGCAAGGCTTCCAGTGGTTTGTTCATCAGCGCGAAAGCGATCCACTTGTCGCCCTGGGTCCGAACGATCGGGCCGTGGTGGGTCGCGTAGGTGGTGAAGCGGCGTTCGCCCTGCCCCTTCACCATGACGACGATTTCGCGCGTGCTGACCGGGCGAAGCGCATCGCCGTAGCGGTAGGCCAGCTTGCCGCCCTGTTTCACGATGGTCTCGGCGAATTCGTCGACGACGTCGATGCCCGACGATGTGTGCATCCAGCCGATGTGCCGGTTGAAGCCCTGGTAGATGAAGAACTGGCCCCAAGTCACCGCACCGTAGGTATCGAGTCCTTCGTCGCTGGACATCTGCAGCTCGGAGCGGAAGAAGAACGAGGTATGCGGGTTGATCAGCAGCAGGGCGTGGCCGTCGGCAGTGAGCTTCGGCGCGATGGCGATGCCGTTGGAACCGGTCGGCTCCGCCCAGCTGGACGGCGGCGTCACCTGGGCCAGGGCACCCACGGGATCCTTGCCGTAGAACGCCTGCAGGTCCTTCGTCGACACCCGCTCGATATCGCCGCCGATGCTGCCTTCGGAGAAGCTCAGCGCCATCCACGGTTCGAAGTGGGTGATCACGCGTGGATGCACGTCGGGATGGGTGGCGAGGTAGTAGTTCAGGCCATCGGCCCAGCCGTCCATCAGGACCTTGAGCCAGGCCGGGCTGCGCGCATACATCGCCTTCAGCTGGCTGTCGTCGACGAACAGCTTCTGGCGGAGGTCTTTCCACAGCGCCGGCTCGCCCTCGGCTTCGGCGAGGCGGCCGAGCGAAACCAGGTAATTGGTCTCCACCCGGTTGAAGTCATCCTCGGCCTGCGCGTACGCCATGCCGAACACGGCGTCCGCATCGCGCTTGCCGTGGACGTGTGCGATGCCCCAGTCGTCACGGGTGATCGAGGTCGCGGCGGCCTCGCGTTGCCAGCGCGCCTGCTCCGTGTCGGCGGCATGCGCGCTGGCAAGGTAAAGCGATGAGCCCAGCACGGCGAGCGCGGCGCGGTAGGAAACAGGCATGGTTCGTTGACCCCTGGCGGACCCGTGATGCTAGCCCGTCGTGGCGTGCGTGGGTCAAGTGCCTGGGCGCGTGGCCACGACACGGCCCAGCTTCGGCGGGCGAGTGGTGCAGCCTCGACGGGCCGAGACAACCGCTTTACCTTGCGCCTCGGTCCTCAAGCTCCGTCGCGCGTTTGGCCGTTTCGACGACGGCACAGTCGTAGGCGACCAGTTCGTCGGCCTGCCCCGCCTCGGCGCCAGCGTCGCAGCGTGATCGTTTCATGCCGATCCATCCCAGCTCTTCGGAACGCAGGGTCGCCCTGTCGCCGGGAGCGAGCGAAGCCATCAATTTCTTGTAGGCGACATTCAACCGCTTGTCCTGGTAGCTGAATTCGGAGCTCATGCACTCCTTGAGGGCGGGCGTCACGCCGCCTGTCGCATCAAGGCAGGCTTGATACGACGGCCTGATCTTGATCGCCCCATGCTCCTGGATCCCGTCCTGCGTAGCCGCGCACACCGTCGCCACGCTCAACGCACATGACATGACGATCCAGGCTTTTCCAATCGTGCTCAACATCGTCCAACTCCCTGGCTAGACGCCCGGCGACCTTTCGGCAGGCGCCGAGCCGGTCTCGGGATTGTAGTTGGGATTGGCGCTATCCGTTGGCGACGTGCCATGTGGGGTGCGTGGCAACGCGCTCTCGCGCCATGCGCGGTAGACAAGGTCGCGCAGCATGCCCGCACCTGTCGCGGTGCGCTGGTAGATGAAGTCGCGGGCTTCCTTGTCGCCCGGCTCCGCCCAGCCGCCACGCTTGTCGATCTGGTAGGCCCTCTCCACGTGCGAGTGCGACTCGTCGAGGTACGCAAGCACGGCATCGAAGACATCGCCGTTGATCGGGTCCAGCGGCTTCACCTGCTTGAGGATGTCGGTGTCGCTGAGCCTGATCGCGTCGACGAAGTTGCTTTCCATCCGCCCGTGGACCTTCGGATCGCGGGTGTAGTTGTTCGGGTTGGGACCCTGCCAGCCGTTGTGGTGGATGCTGACGTGCATCGGGTTGGCGCCGTCGCCCACGTAGTGGCCCATCCACGCGACATACATCGCGCAGGCGGTTTCGATGTGCGCCGTGTCCTGGCCATGCGCCTGCTGCTCGCGATACGACCGGAAGCCCGTGACCAGGTGGCCGTAGACCTCGACCAGCGCGTAGGGCAGCGTGCCGGTCCAGCGCACATTGGTCCTGGCCGCCTCGGGCGAATGCGCCGCGGCAAGCCGCTGCTGCTCCTTGTCCAGCGCGATGATGAACTCGAAGCGTGAACGCGGGATCGGATGCAGGAACGCGAACTGCTCCTCGAACCAGCCGTGGTTGGGGTCTTCTTCCATCTTCGAGAACGGCGTGGCGTCGTCGCGCCAGTCGTCCGGAAGCGTGGACGAATCCTCGATGAAGCCGAGGTAGTTGCGCAGGAACACGGGGCCGTCGGCGGGCAGGCTTTCCACCGCGGTGCGATCGATGACCGCATGGCCGCGGTGGCCCCAGCCCAGCGCGGGGCCGGCCATGGTCGCGATGGCCACGGCGAGTGCCAGGGCGATCCGGCGAGGGCGACGAAGTGAGGTGGTCATGGCGGGCCCGGGTCAGTTGAGGTCGTATTTCACGTGGAGGTAGTACGTGCGGCCGTAGTTGTTGAGGTTGCGCATGTACTGGTAATGGTCGCCGACGGTTTCGTACTGGTCCTTGCCGAACAGGTTGGCCGCGCTGAGCGAGGCCGACCAGTGGTCGTCGAAGGTGGCATCCCACGACGCATCGGTGACGTAGCGCTGGCGGAAGCCGCGATCCTGCCACGGATTCGCCCCGATCGTGATCAGGTACCGGTCGGTGAAGTTCTCGGTGAGGGTCAGCCGGCTATCCAGCCAGGGCAGGTGCCAGGTCGCGCCGAGGTTGGCGATATTGCGCGGCTGGTTGAGCAGCTGGTAGATCGTCCGCGGGCCCGTGGCCGAGGTGTAGCTCATCTGCCCGTCCATGTGGGTGGCGTTGAACATCAGGTCGAAGCGCTGGCCGGCTAGGGCCATGTCCCGGCTCACCAGCGAGAATTCCATGCCCTGCACGCTCGAATCGTCCACGTTCTCGGGCCGCACGATCGTCACCAGCCGGCCGAACTCGTCGGTGGCTTCGCTGCTGACGCTGACGATGTCCGACTGGATGTTCTTCTTGAACCACGCCAGCGAGGCGTAGGCCTTGCCGTCGTTGAAATAGTGCTCGATGGAGGCGTCCATGTTGAACGACTTCTCGGGCTTCAGCTGCGGGTTGCCCATGGAGATGGTGCATTCGGCATTGTCGCCGCATGTCTCGACCTGCGCCTGGGCGATGTTGGACGGCACGGGCCGCCCGATCGTGCGGCTAAGGCTCACCCGGACGTTGGTGTCGTCGGTCACGTGGGTGGTCACGTTCAACGATGGCAGCGGGTAGTGGTAGCTGCCCTCGCTCTTCGCCTTGCCAGCCACCACGCCGTTGTTGATCGTCGGCGTGTCGGCGACATAAGTCGTGTCGTCGTAGCGGACGCCCAGCACGGCTTCGACGACCGGGGTGGCGTAGTGCAGCGAAAGATAAGCGTCCTTGACCTTTTCGCTGTAGCCGAAGTCGGACGCCTGGCTGTTGTAGAGCGACGAGGTGGCATTGAGCGGCAGCGTCGACCAGCCGCCTTTGGCGAGGAACGCCGGGTAATCGAAGAACGGCAGCGGGTACACCGCCTTCGGGAAGACGAAGTTGCCGGGGCTATACAGGTCGCCGGTCAGGTCGGCGCCATTGGCGTAGACCTGCTGGGTGTAATCCGTAGCCACGTGCATGCGCTTGTACTCGGCGCCTGCGGCGATGCCGAAGCCCTGCGCGCCAGCGTCGGTATTCTTCGCAAAGTCCACGCGGGCGTCGCCCAGGCCGGCCACGCCCTGGGTCTGCTGGGTATTGGCGCTGCTGACCTTGTAGGCCGAGTTGCCGATGATCGAAGGGTCGGCGAGCGTGGTCATGTTGAAGATTTCGCCGCGGCCGTCCGAGGCGTAGGCCATGCTCGGGTCGCCATTGGGCGTGGCCGTGAGCTTCATGTTGGCCTGGTCGACGTTGACCCGGTCACGGCTGTAGCCGCCCGTGAAGCGGAGGAACGAGTCATCCCCGCGCCACTCCACGTTGCCGATGAGGCCCTGGTTGTTACGCGCCCAGTTCTTGTTGCCGAAGATGGCGTTGAGGCTCTGAACAGGCGTGGTGCCGGTGGTCGCCGTCTGGCCGGATACGGACTTGGCGGCGTCGAATTCGAAGCCGTTCTCGGTGCGCTGTTCTTCCATGCCGTAGCCGTAGGCCATCAGCGAGGCGCGTACCGGGCCGTTTGCCGGCCACCATTCCAGCTTGACCGATCCGCCGTAGGTCTTCACCCGGCGATCGTCGGCGTAGTACGCGATGTTGTAAGGCGCAGCGAGGCCGTTCCAGCCGCTGGCGGCGTTCGGGCCGGCGATGTTCGCGCCGGCCTCGTCGTAGAAGTACTGCGAGGTCTGGAACAGCTTGTTCTGGTTCGCGTTGTAGGCCTGGTGGCGGGCCGACACGGTGATGCCGAATTCGTCGTCGGCGCCGAAGATAGTCGAGTACTTCGCGTTCACGCCGTCGCCGAACAGCGAGCGCGTCTTCGGCTGGGCGTTGTGGCCGCCGTCGTTCTCGAGGTCGTGATGGTTCACGTTGGCGTCGACGTGCAGCGTGTTCTTCGCGAAATCGAAGGCGCTGTTGCTGACGAGGTTGATCGCACCGCCGATGCCATCGGGGTTCTGCTCGGCGGAGAACGTCTTGTAGACGTCGATCCGATCGGCGATGTCGCTGGGGATCAGCTGCAGGTTGATCGAGCGTGCGCCGCCACCCTCGTCGCCCACCGAGGCCATGGTCATGCCGTCGAGCGTGGTGCTATTGAGGTTGGATTCGATGCCGCGCACGGTGATGTAGCGCGGCTGGTCTTCGTCCCGGGTGACGCTGATGCCGGGCGCCAGCATCAGGCGCTGTGCGATCGAATCGTCCTGGGCGTGGACCTGGATGCTGTCGCGGTCGATCGAGTCGACCAGCACGCTGGCGTTCTTCTTCTTGGCCAGTTCGTTGTCGTTGACCACCGTGGTGGCGGCGACATTCATGGCATCGAGGGTCGTTGCGCCGTCGGCGGATTTCTTTCTCGCCGCCCGGGCGGCCGCGTCGGCGGCATCGGCATCGCCAGTCGCGGCGGTGGCCGTGGCGGTGGCTGTCTCTGTCGCTGTCGCAACGCCGGTTTCCCCGGCATGGCTATACGGTGCCGCCAGCGCAAGGCAGAGCGCGACGCTCAGGGCACTCGCCTTCCGCAACGGGCTCGCCAGTCGCGTCGGCACGAGGCCGCCGCGCATGTTTTCAGTCGACAACCCGTGGCTGCCCGTTGCCTCGGGCGCATGGCCGGCAAATCGCATTATCTCGTTCTCGTCGCGGTTTAGATCGATCTAATTTCGCGAGCACGGATGACAGGCGGCTTACATACGCACGACATCGGACGGCCATCCGGCATGGATGTCCGCAGCGGTGATGGACTTGGCAGTTTTTGCCATCGCCCGCGAGATGGGCCATGGCATGTGACGTTGTGCACATGCCATGCCGTTGCGCGACGCTGTATCGAGGCCAGCGTCGTCGTGCGCGACGCGTCGGCAATCGCGCAAGCGCATCAGCGCTGCGGCGGGTCGTACATCACATAGACGTAGAAATACACGTCGCCTTGAACGATGTCCTTGCGGAACGTCGAGAAGACAAACGCCCCCGGGGGCTGCTTGACCGGTGCCATCTGCGCCTTTCCATGCAGGTCGACCTGGGTGGCGGAGGCGGCAACCAGCCCTTCCGCGTCCATGGGTTTGCCAGGCGTCGGGCTGGCCATCTGCGACGTTTCGATGGCCCCATACAGCGACTGCAGCACGCCGAACGTATCGCCAAACGCCCGGGCGGCATCCTTTGCGCTCTTTCCCTCGTAGCGGAGGACCTCCATCCGGACGACCTTGTCGTCCCTGAAATAGAACTGCACGTTGGCCGGCTTGCCGTCGAAGGTGCCCGCATACGTCTCAAGGTCGCCGTTGCTGAAAGACTTGTAAGGACCGTGGTCGGTGATCGCCGTGACCTGGTCTTTCGTCATGCCGAAGGTCCACGGCCCGAACGGCATCGGCGAGGAATCCGTGCCTGCCGAGGCAGCCATCGCCGGCGTGGCGACGAGGACAAGCAGTGCGAGCCACAAGCATGCCGACCTTAACCACCGAGAGCCGCGCGCATGGCGCCAGCGACCGATTCCGTTCGTGTGATGTCCCGCCATGGATTGTCCCCTGCCGCGGAAGGAGTGCCGCGTGTGTCGCTACTGTCCGGCGCGCGCAACGCGGCGTCAATCCTTGCGCGATCGCCTCACGACACCGGGCGCATGAGCGCTGGCAACCCGTACTGCGTGGCGCGGCGAATTACTACAGCGCGTGGTGCCCATAGCTGAATGCGCGGGTGACGACCCAGCCGGCGGGCGTCTGGTGCCAGACAAGCATGAACTTCGCGGCCCCAAAGCACTTTCCGGACTTGAAGTCGCAGAATTCCTGCTCGCCCTCTTCGATCGCGCCGAAATCCTTGATTGGATAAACCTCGAGGGTGCCCGGCGTGAGCTTGCGGCGGAAGTTGCCGCAGACATGGTCGTGCGTGCGTTCAACGTAGTCCTTCCGCGTCCACGTGACACCACCATTGTCATGGTAGAACTCGAGGTTCGGGTCCAGCATGGCGGCGTGTTTGTCGAGTTGGCCTGGCTTGTCGCAGGTGTTGAACGCGGCAAAGAACTGGGTGTCCAGCGCGACGACGGTTTGCCGCAAGGCGTCCTCAGCGGCTGCCTTTGCCGGTGCGGCCTGCCCGGAAGGCGCGGCATGCAGGACTGGTACCGCAAGAATCGCGGACAAGAGCACGACGTTCATCAGGCGACGGCACATTGGATCATCCTTGGTGGTAGGCGTGTATTGAGACCCGGTAGGCGTTGCTCGCATCAACGAGAAAACAGCGCGCCCGGTGCCCCGCGTCTTTCGTCCAGAAGATCCAACGTGAGTGGCGACGTGTCCAGTGAATAAAGGCATGGTCACCCCGTAGCTGGCGGCCTCGCCCGGTATCCCTTAAGCGGAGCCCGCAAGGGCGGAGCCCCGCCGCCAATGGATGGACTTACGCCGCGACGAAATCAGCCGCAACCGATAGAGACGGAACACATACCAGACGAGCTCTCGCCCTCCGGAGATCCGAAATCGAAAGCGCGGCTCGCCGTGTCCTTTCGACCATCTCAAGCGACGCTCCGCTATCGCTGAGTGAGACAACCAACGCTTCCAGTTCCGGCTGCACACCCGATTCACCAAGAGAGAGAAGGTCCGTACGGCTTGGGCTTGGGTCGCCAGCGATAGCCAGCAAATCGATGACGCGTGCCATCGCTGCTTTCATCCGCGACGTAGCGGGCGCCTTATCGGGGATCCATTCGCGCAGCACGAATCCGCTTACGCTTTGGTTGTAGCCAATGAGCAGCAGTTTCGGTACCTCACGGATTTCAGTCAGGTTGCTGGCATCGACAGTGACCATTCGAAGAATGAGATGCTGAAAGGCATCCATCGCCTTGAATATGAAGGCTGTATCTACGCCCACGCCGCAAATCATGGGATCGCCGCGCATGTAGACCGATAGCTCGCCAGTCTCGTATGGACTCTCCTCGAGTTCGCGAAGCTCTCTCTCTTGATCTGCGACTCGCTCGACCAACTGGAATTCGGCGAGAAAATCACCATCTTTCACGGCGTCAGCGAGCATGCCCCGCAGTGCCCCAAGATTAGAACGAGCCCAAGCCACTTCAGTGTGCCAAACCATCGATTGCCTCCTGATATTCCTTTAGATCAAATCCATCGTTCATTTCTAATTGCAGAATGCCCTTCCATTTCCCGGTGACCCGCTCGTGACCGAAAACATTGGTCCAGTAGCTAGCGGCTCTGATGATTCGATCAGGCGACACTGCGGTATCGACAATGTAGGCGTCACAGCCGTACGTAGCCAACACGCTCTGGCGTGAAAAGAGCTGCGTATTGGATCGAATCGCTTCTATTGCCTGCATCGTGGTTGATCGCACCGTGGTAAACGGTGTGAACGTCACGATATCGATATCGAAAGGCGGCCGCCCACGCTTGCTCTCCGAATCTTCTACAAAGCTCCCATCAATCCACTGAAGGCCGTCGCGCATCCCGAACTCGCGCAGATGCCGCCTGTAATTGAGGAGTCCGCGCAGCAGCGCTCGCCGCGGGCGCGTGCTTCCGAAGCGGTCTGCCATTTCGAAAATCGTTGTGGGGTAAGGCGACCGCCTTTCCGTCGAGAGCGCATTGTCGAGGAAGGGCGGCAAGAAACCTGATTTATCAAACGCGGGGATCACGGCTCCGTCCTGGCGAGTGGGGGGCTTTCCATACTGGGCTGCCCGCCGCCATCCGCACATCCGCGATCGCCCTGTCACTCGCGTAGGCCGAAGCCAGCGCATCGCGACAGAAAAGCCCTACTCGATGTTCTGCACCTGCTCGCGCATCTGCTCGATCAACACCTTGAGCTCCACCGCGGCGTTGGTCGTGCGCGAGTCGACCGACTTCGAACCCAGCGTGTTGGCTTCGCGGTTGAATTCCTGCATCAGGAAGTCGAGGCGACGGCCGACGGGCTCCTTGAGCGCCAGCACGCGGCGTGCCTCGCTGATGTGGGTCGCGAGGCGGTCGAGCTCCTCGTCCACGTCGACGCGGGTGATCTGCAGGACCAGCTCCTGCTCGAGACGGCCCGGATCCACCGGCTGGCGGACGTCGGCAAGGCGCGTTTCGAGGCGGGCACGCAATGCGGTGCGGATCTCCGGCATCCAGCCGCGGACATCGCCCACGATCCGGTCGATGCCGTCGAGGCGTTCCCGCAGCATCTCACCGAGCTTGCTACCCTCGCGGCCACGGGTGTCGGACAGGGCATCGAGCGCCCGGTCGAGCACGTCGAGCAGGGCCGCCTGCAACTGGTCGGCATCGGCCTCCGGCTGCTGCATCACGCCCGGGAAGCGCAGCAGCTCGGTGAATTCGATCTGCATGCGCGGGAAGCGCTGCTCCAGGTCCAGCGCCAGCTCGGAAAGGCGCGACAGCACCTGGCCGTTTATGCGCAGGCCGTCGCCACTGCCCTGCTCGCTGCGCAGCCGGACGGTCACGTCCACCTTGCCGCGGGACAGCCGGGCGGCGATGCGCTCGCGCAGGGCGCTTTCGAAGCTGCGCAGGTCGTCCGGCAGGCGGGGGCTGATTTCGAGGTAACGGTGGTTCACCGTGCGCAGTTCGCAGGTGAGCGTACCGGACGGGCCCGCGCTCTCGGCGGAGGCGTAGGCAGTCATGCTGCGGATCATGGGGGCTTCGCTCGCGCGGCGGGAAAGGCCGCAATGGTAAACTGACCCACCGCCCGCGCCCAAATCAGGCTCCCCATGACCTTTTCCCGCCCCAGCGGCCGCGCCGTTGACCAACTGCGCACCGTCAGCATCGAACGCCACTACACCCGCCACGCCGAGGGCTCCGTCCTGGTCAGCTTCGGCGATACCAAGGTGCTGTGCACGGCCTCGGTCGAAGAACGTACTCCGCCCTGGCTGCGCGGCAAGGGCGAGGGCTGGGTCACCGCCGAGTACGGCATGCTGCCCCGCGCCACCACCGAACGCACCCAGCGCGAGGCGGCCCGAGGCGGCCAGGGCGGTCGCACCATGGAGATCCAGCGTCTGATCGGCCGCTCGCTGCGCGCCTGCGTGGACCGTGCCGCCCTGGGCGAGCGCGTCATCACCCTCGATTGCGACGTGATCCAGGCCGACGGCGGCACCCGCACCGCGGCGATCACCGGCGCCTACGTCGCCCTGGTCGATGCCGTGAGCTCGCTGATGAAGCGCAACGCGATCAAGCGCAACCCGATCCTCGGCGCCATCGCCGCGGTCTCGGTCGGCGTGTACCAGGGCGTGCCGGTGCTCGACCTCGACTACGCCGAGGACTCCAACTGCGATACCGACATGAACGTGGTGATGAACGACGGTGGCGGTTTCATCGAAGTGCAGGGCACGGCCGAGGGCCATGCGTTCCGCCGCGATGAAATGAATGCCCTGCTCGACCTTGCCTCGAAGGGCATCGGCGAGCTGGTGCTGGCCCAGCGCGCCGCACTGGAGTCGGCACCGTGACCGACATCCGCGCCGCGCTGCCGGACGACCTCGACGCGATCGTCGCCGTGCACCATGCCGCCTTCGGTCGCCCGGCCGAGGGTGACCTCGTGCGCCGGCTGGTCGACGGCGGCAAGGCCAGCATCTCGCTGGTCGCCGTGGACGACGACGATGCCGTGATCGGCCATGTCCTGTTCTCGCCGCTCACGGTCGAGGACGGCGACGACGGCAAGGCCCTGGGCCTGGCCCCGGTCGCCGTACATCCCGACCACCAGCGCCAGGGCATCGGCCATGCGCTGATCGAAGAAGGCATCGGCGCCTGCTTCGTCGCCGACGCGCGCGCCGTGTTCGTGCTCGGCTCGCCGGCGTATTACGCCAAGTTCGGTTTCGCCAAGGCCTCGGCGCATGGCCTGCACGACGCGTTCGAAGGCGGCAACGCGTTCCAGGTGCTGCCGCTCACCGTCGACGGGCTCGCCGGCTATGCCGGCCGGGTCAGCTACGCGGCGGAATTCGCGGAGGGCCTCTGATGCGCATCGTCCTGGCCTCGGGCAATGCCGGCAAGGTGGTGGAGCTCGAACAGCTGCTCGCCGGCACCGGCGTCGAACTCGTGCCGCAGACCGCGCTGGGCGTCAGCGATGCCGACGAGACCGGCCTGACCTTCGTAGAGAACGCCTTGATCAAGGCGCGTCATGCGGCGCGCGCCACCGGCCTGCCCGCGCTGGCCGACGACTCCGGCATCTGCGTGGATGCCCTGGATGGCGCGCCCGGCCTGTACGCCGCGCGTTACTCCGGCGTGCATGGCGACAGCGCGGCGAACAACGCCAAACTGCTGCGTGAACTGGACGGCGTGCCGGCGGAAAAACGCGGCGCGTACTTCATCGCCGTGCTCGTGCTGCTGCGCCACGCCGACGACCCGGCACCGCTGATCGCGGAAGGCCGCTGGCACGGGCGCATCCTCGCCGCCCCGCGCGGTGAAGGTGGCTTCGGCTACGACCCGCTGTTCCTGCCCGACGGCTCCGAACTGGGCGCCGCCGAGATCGAACCGGCGCTGAAAAACCGCCTGAGCCATCGTGGCCAGGCGCTCGAGGTGCTGAAGGCGCGCTTCGCCGAACTCGCATGACCGACCTGTCGCCGCCGCTGTCCCTCTACGTCCACATGCCGTGGTGCGTCCGCAAATGTCCGTATTGCGACTTCAATTCGCACGGCGTGCGCGGCACGCCTGAATACGCCACCTACGTGGACACGCTGCTGGCCGACATGGATGGCGACCTGCGCGACTTCGGCGAGGCCATCGGTGGCCGCGCGGTCCAGACCGTGTTCTTCGGCGGCGGCACGCCCAGCCTGTTCACCCCGGAGTTGATCGGCCGCTTCCTCGCCGGTGCACGCGAGCGCCTGCCGTTCGCACGCGGCGCGGAGATCACGCTGGAGACCAATCCCGGCACCGTCGAACACGGCAGTTTCCACGGCTACCTCGCCGCGGGCATCAACCGGATCTCGTTCGGCGTGCAGAGCTTCGACAACGACAAGCTGCACCGCCTGGGCCGGATCCACTCCGCCCACGAAGCCGCCGACGCCGTTCGCCAGGCCCAGGATGCCGGCATCGACAACATCAACATCGACCTGATGTACGCCCTGCCCCAGCAAGACCTGGCCGGCGCCATCGACGACGTTGAAAAAGCCATGGCCCTGCGGCCAACCCACATCTCGCACTACCAGCTCACCCTGGAACCCAACACCGCCTTCGCCGCCAATCCGCCGCCCCTGCCCGACGACGACGCCGCCTGGGCGATCCAGGAAGCCTGCCAGGCCCGGCTCGCCGATGGCGGCTACGGCCAGTACGAAGTCTCCGCCTACGCCCAGGCCGGCCGGCGCTGCCAGCACAACCTCAACTACTGGCGCTTCGGCGACTACCTCGGCATCGGCGCCGGCGCCCACGGCAAGGTTAGCGGTCCCCAGGGCGTCCAGCGCCGCTGGAAGACCCGCCTCCCCGCCGCCTACCTCCACGCCGCCGGCGGCCCCACGCGGATCGGCGGCGACAACCTCGTAGCCCCCGCCGACCTCCCCTTCGAATACATGCTCAACGCCCTCCGCCTCGTCGACGGCGTCCCCATGGCCGACTTCACCGAACGCACCGGCCTCCCCGCCGAAGCCATCGCCACCGCCCTCGCCGACGTCCGCCGCAAAGGCTGGGTCGACCACGACCCCCACACCCTGCGCACCACCGCCCAGGGCCAACGCTTCCTCAACGACGTCATCGAAGCCTTCATGGCCTGACCCGGCCACCTCACGCCCCCCGGCTGTGTAGGAGCGCGCCTGCGCGCGATTGGATGTGCCGTCACATCCAATCTCCGCGCGGCGTTCGTACGTGGTCGCAGGAAGAGCCCTCGGCGCCTACCCTCGCTGCTCAGACAGCGTTCTGGCGTGCGATAGGGAGGGGCTGCTCCGCAGCCCGTTTTCTTATTGGCCTGCGGCCGCGCACCGGGTGCCGGGCGGAGGTTCTTGATTCGGCATCCTGCCTCAACAAGAACGGCCGGCCATCGTGGCCGGCCCCCTTCGGGCTTCTTCCGCCCGGCCCCCTCGCCGCCACGAACTCGCCTCGAGGGTAGGCGCCGAGGGCTCTTCTTCCACGTTGCCGCACGCTGGTTTGGACGGCCGCCGTTGTAGGAGCGCGCCGGCGCGCGATTGGGGATTGCCAAAACACAGCAGGTAACAGCGCCCGAGATCATCATTTCAATGTGATTCGACGGCGTTCGCATGATCGGTGAATCAAGTTCCATCATCACCGCCCTGTTGGCCAATCGCGCGCAGGCGCGCTCCTACAACGGCAAGCAGCGTCGGGTCAGGCCCCAGGCCGGTTTCCCACATGTCGCGCGCGAGCTGCGAGAACAGCCCTCGGCGCCCACCCTCGAGGCGAGTTCCGCACAAGTGAGCGGCCGTAGGCCAATAAGTACATGGGCCGCGGCTGCGGCCAACCTTATCGAACGCGGAGGACCTGTCTGAGCAGCGAGGGTGGGCGCCCAGGGCTGGTCCTGCGACCACGCCCGAGCGCTGCTCCTGCGACCACGCCCGAGCGCCGCGCGGAAGCGGGGCTGGCCATACGTCCGTTGGACTAGACCTAATGCCCTTCGCATAAAAGCTGGCGCACAGATGTGACCCCCATCTAAACTTACGACACGGCCGGGGAGGGGCCTAACTCATGAGTTCTTCAGGCACGCCGCCGTTCGGTCGGACGGGTCCGTATCCCGTCGCCCTGTCGCCGCGCGCCGAACGCGAGGCACAACAGGGGTTATCCCTATGCCTGACCTGGCTCGACATGCCCCTGCGCGAATCGCTCCGCGACTTCGACCAGCGCATGTTCGCCATCGCCGAAAGCAGCCGCAACCACCTCGAGCAGCAGGACTGCTTCGAGAGCCGCGGCATTGTCCAGCGGGAAGGCCCCGCCTTCCGCAACCGCTTCGCCGCGCACCTGTCCGAACGATTCCGCCGCCTCGGCGAGTCCACCGACAACCGCCCGGCCAGCACGGAATACGGCGGCCTCAACCTCAGCCTGGTCGATCCGGAAGAACAGGAACAGACCGACGCCCTGTCCAGCATGGCCGCGCGCGCCGAGGCACGCAGCGCCAGCAGCCTGTTCGAACTCGGCTACCGGCTGGCCGTGCTCTCCGGCACGCCGCCGCTGGAAGGCGACGCCCTGCCGGCCGGCCCGCGCGCACTGACCGCCGCGCTGCAGGCCGCCATGGAAAACATGCCCCTGGCACCCGCCCACCGGCTGATCCTGTTCCAGGCCGTGGACACCCGCGTGCTCGGCCACAGCGAAGCTTTCTACGGCGCCCTGAACGAACACTACCGGACCCGCGGCATCCTGCCCGGCTTCCGCGTCTACCCGAACGTCCGCGTCACCAGCACGCCCGCCGCCGAACGGCGCGGCCGTCCCGGCGAAGCGCCGGCCGCGACGGAAGCCACCGGCACCGCCCCGAGCGGGACCGAAGGCCACATCGGCGTGCTGGAAAGCCTGCGCCGCCTGCTGGCCGAACGCGCCCAGACCGGCCGCGGCGCTGGCTTCGCGCCGGGCCGGCTGGCCTCGGACGACGAACTGCAGACCGCCCTGCTCGCCCTGCAGGGCCACGTCAGCGAAGTCACCGACGCCGCGCAGCGCGAGATCCGCAGCGCCGGCGCCCTGCGCGACGAACTGCTGGCCCAGCTCAACCGCGGCCGCCCGGCAGGTTCGCCGCCGGCCGAACTCACCCTGGAACAGGGCGACACGGTCGAACTCACCGCCATGCTGTTCCAGAACCTCAGCCAGCAGCTGGGCGCCACCAGCGCCGGCCGCGCCGTGCTTGGCGGCCTGCAGTGGCCGATGCTGCGCGCCGCGGTGAACGATCGCGGCTTCTTCGACCAGCCGGAACACCCGGCACGCCAGCTGCTCAACACCGTGAGCGAAGCCGCCCACCACTGGCTGGATTCGGCGGAAGGCGAGCCGGACGCGAACCTGGTGGATCGCCTCGAGCGCCTGGTCGTAGAAGCCAGCACCGCTCAGGTCATCGACCCGGCCTGGCGTGCCGACATCGAACAGCAGATCGCCCAGCTGTCGCGCAAGGCGCATGTCGCCGAGCGCCGCCAGATCGAAGCGATGGAAGGCCGCGATCGCCTCGAGCGCGCACGCCAGCGTGCGTCCGAAGTGATGGGCGAGCGGATGGGCAGCGGTACCGTGCCGCGCGGGGTGCTGCGCATCCTGCTGGAGCGGACCTGGGCCGACGTACTTGCGCTACATATCCTGCGCGGCGGCGAGACCGGCGAAGCCTACCTGCACTGCCTCGGCGTCACCGACCAGTTGCTCGGTCGCCGGCCCGTGGCCGATCGCCAGAAGCTGCGCCAGGAAGTCGAGCGCGGCCTGGAACACCTGGGCATGCATCCGTCGGAAGCCGCCCAGGTGGCTGCCGGCCTGTTCGAGCCGGCCCAGCAGAAGCAGACCGACGACGACCTCACCAGCACCGACGTGGCGATGCGCCTCAAGCAGCGTCCACGCCTGGGCGAAGGCACGGCGCACGGCGAACCCGTGGCAACGGTCGAACCGACCGCCCTGGACCCCGCGGCGCAGGCCGTCTACGAAGGCTTTGCCAGCCTGCGCTTCGGCTCGTGGTTCGAATTCACCCAGCCCGATGGCGAAGTGGTCCGGCGCAAGCTGGCCTGGTTCTCCCCGTCCACGGGCCGCTGCCTGTTCGTGAACCAGCGCGGCATGCGCAGCGAAGACATGGACCTGACCCGGCTGGCCAGGCTGGTTTCCACCGGCGAAGCCCACGAGTGGCGCGAAGAACGCACGCCGCTGATCGATCGCGCGTGGCAGGCCGTCGCCCGCGCGTTGCGACGCGAACGGGTTAGCAACGAACGCATGGCGGGTCGCGCATGAAATCCGAATTCGAACAGCGTCGCGCCCCGCGCAAGCGTGCCAGCTCGCCGATGCCCGTCGTCGACGTCATGAACGACGCAGTGCTCGGCCAGCTCGGCAACCTGTCGGCCACCGGCATGATGTTGCTGGGCACGCGCGAGCCGCGCACGGGCGCCGTGCACCAGGTCACCTTCCACCTCCCGGACGCCCAGCACCGTGAGCATGCGGTGGTGATCGGCATCCAGGAACAGTGGCATGAACCGGCCGCCTCGGCTGGCCAGTTCTGGTCGGGTTACCGGATCATCTCCGGCAGCGAGGACGACGTCCGTGCCATCGACGAGTGGATCGGGCCGCCGGCCGACTGAACGGTAACCATCGGTGGCGCTTTACCCGGGCGCCACGCAGGGCGACCATCGCGCCAATGAATCACCCCACCACCCTCCTCGTCGACACCGACCTCGAACGCGACGACGCCGCCGCGGCCGCCAACAGCCTTTACCTGAAGCTGGTCGGCGACGGCACGATCGCGCCGCGCCCTAACGAAGGCGAAGACGCGCCCTTCGCCCTGCTCGACCTTCCGCTGAGCGTCGACACCGGCATCTTCGCCATTGGCCTGCATGCCAGCGGGCACCGCTGGCGGGTCGACGGCCAGGGCGCGCACATGGTCGACGGCGGTCGCGAGAACGGGATCTTCTGCCGTTACGACGGCAGCTTCACCATCCGCTGCCCGCAATGCCGCGCCACGCTCGCTCCCGGCGACGAAGGCAGCGACGCGCTGGAAGAGGCACTGTCGGTGTGGTGCGACGCGCCGGATTCGGCCTTCGTCGCCTGCCCGGCCTGCTCGACCTGGACACCGCTGACCACCTGGCAGTCGCCCGGCCACGACTTCGCCGTGGGCCACTTCGCGATCAGCCTGCATGGCGTGCACCTGCGCCATTTCCTCGACGGCCAGGACCACGCCGCGATGGCCCTGCGCCAGCGCCTGGGCGACCTGGCCGGCGATTTCACCGTGGTGTTCTCCGCGGCGTAGGCGCACCATTGGGGTTTTCCCACTCCCCATCCCCCGGAGATCGACGATGAACGACGCGCTGGCCGCGCTGTATCCGCAACACCTCGCCACCTTGCGCGAGCGCGCCGACACCGCGCTGGCGCGTGGCGGTTTCGACCACCTTGTCGTCCCGGCCGGCCGACCGATCACCAAGTTCCTCGACGACCAGGACTATCCGTTCGTGGTCAACCCGCATTTCAAGCACTGGCTGCCACTGGTCGACGCGCCGGGTAGCTGGCTGGTCTATACGCCGGGGAACAAGCCGAAGCTGGTGTTCCTGCAACCGCACGATTACTGGCACGTGGTGCCCGAAGCGCCGACCGGTTACTGGGTCGAGCATTTCGACATCGTCACGGTGCGCAAGGCCGCCGATGCGCTGTCCGCGCTCCCCGCCACGCTGTCGCGCAGCGCGATCATCGGTGACCAGCACTGCGGCGCCGACCAGGTCCAGCCGAACAACCCGACGGCGGTGATCGACCACCTGCATTACCACCGCGCGTACAAGACCCCATACGAGCTGGAGCTGATGCGCGAAGCAAGCCGTCGTGGCACGCGTGGCCATCGTGCCGCCGAGCAGGCGTTCCGCGCGGGCGCCAGCGAACTCGGCATCCACCAGGCCTACCTCGCGGCCGTGGGCCAGACCGATGCGGAACTGCCGTACTCCAGCATCGTCTGCACCAACGAGCACGGCGCCGTCCTGCATTACACCAACTTCGATCGCAAGGCGCCGGCCGAGAGCCGTTCGTTCCTGATCGATGCCGGCGCCAGCGCGGCAGGCTATGCCAGCGACATCACCCGCACCTACGCGGGCAAGGGGTTCGGCGAATTCCAGGCACTGATCGATTCGGTCGATGCCGCCGAGCGCTCGTTCGTGGCCATGGTCCGCGATGGCCAGAGCTATCCGGAACTGCACGTCCACGCCCACCACGTGCTCGCCGGCGTGCTGCGCGAACACGGCTTCATCCGCATGAGCGCCGAAAGCGCCGTGGAGTCCGGCGTGTCGTCGGTGTTCTTCCCGCATGGCCTGGGCCATGGCATCGGCATGCAGGTGCACGACGTCGGCGGCTTCCAGGCCTCGGAAACCGGCGGCACCATCGCCAAACCGGAAGGCCATCCGTACCTGCGCCTCACCCGCAAGCTGGAAGCCGGCATGGTGGTGACGATCGAACCAGGCATCTATTTCATCGACATGTTGCTGGCCGAGCTGAAGAACGGCCCGATGTCCGGTGAGGTCGACTGGGCGAAGGTGGATGCATTCCGCAAGTACGGCGGCATTCGCATCGAAGACGACGTGGTCTGCACCACCGGCGAGCCGGAGAACCTGACGCGGGATGCGTTTGCGTTGTTGGGCTGATCCGGTCGCGCGTCAGCGAGGCACCATCGCGGTCATGACCTCGGGTGCGCCCCGGGTCACGACCACGTCGTCTTCGATGCGTATGCCGATGCCACGCCACTGCTCTGCCACGCCCTTGTCGTTCGGCGGCACGTAGATCCCGGGTTCCACCGTGAGCACCATGCCTTCCTCGAGCACGCGTGGTTCGCCGTCGATGCGGTAGTCGCCGACGTCGTGCACGTCCAGGCCGAGCCAGTGCCCGGTCTTGCTGGGGAAGTACGTCTTGTAGGTGCCGTCGGCGATGGCGCGCTGCGCACCGCCCTTCAGGATGCCGAGCGCGCAAAGGCCTTCGGCGATGACCCGCACGGCCGCGTCGTGCGAATCGGCGAACGAGCGGCCGGGGCGCACCGCATCGATCGCGGCAAGCTGCGCTTCGTGCACGATGTCGTACAACGCGCGCTGCGCCGGGCTGAAGCTGCCGTCGACCGGGTACGTGCGGGTGATGTCGGACGCGTAACAGTCCACTTCGGCGCCCGCATCCACCAGCAACAGGTCACCCGCGCGCAACGTGGCGCGGTTGGCCTGGTAATGCATGATGCAGGCGTTCGCCCCGCCCGCGATGGTCGGCGGGAACGCCGGCACGGCGCCGCGGCTGCGGATGGTGCGGAGGATCTCCCCTTCGATCTCGTATTCCGCCACGCCCGGTCGGGCCATGGCCATCGCCGCGATGTGCGCGGCGCCGGCGACTTCGGCCGAGCGACGCATCAGGGCCAGTTCGTCCTTCGACTTGAACAGGCGCAGGTCATGGAGCAGGTGGCCGAGTGCGACCAGGTCCTTCGGCACCACGCCGCCACCGCGCGCCGTGCGCAGCCGGCGCATCCAGGCCAGCAGGCGGGAGTCGAAGTCGGGTTCCTGGCCGAAGTGGCAGTACACCCGGGCCCGCCCTTCGATCATGCCGGGCAGGATGTCGTCGATGTCATCGATCGGAAACGCGTCGTCCAGCCTGAGCTCGCGGGCGGCACGGTCGGTGCCCATGCGCTCGCCGTCCCAGCGCTCGCGTTCGGCGTCGCGCTCGCGGCAGAACAACACGGTTTCGCCGTGGGCGCGGCCGGGCAGCAGTGCCAGCACGGCCTCGGGTTCGCCGAAGCCGGTCAGGTAGTGGAAGTCCGAGTCCTGCCGGTACGGCCACGGCGCGTCCGAATTGCGCATGCGCTCCGGCGCGGCGGCCAGGATAAGCACGGCATCCTCGCCGGCCATGCGCATCAGTTCCCGGCGGCGCCGGGCGTATTCGGCGGGCGCGATCAATGCAGGGTGTCGCTCGATGGCTCCCGGCGGGCGGCCATTTCGGCGTGGAGGGTCAGTGCGCCGACGCGCACGTACTCTTCCAGCTCGATCAGCGAGGCCTCGTCGCCGTCGACGTCTTCGTCGAGGGTCACTTCGGTGGACGCGATCGTGGCCATGTCTCGGAGGATTTCACGCGCATCTTCGCTCAACGCCTTCGCCGCCTCGGGCGAGCCGCCCAGGCCGAAGCCGCCGAGGAAGCCACGGGTCCAGTCGGCCAGGCCTTCCACGCGCTCGTGCAACGGCGATTCCTCATCGGGCACCCAGGGCATGAAGCTCAGGTCGGTGTCGGCCATCCACTCTTCGGTCTGGTGGCGCAGCCGGGCCAGCATCGCCAGTTCCTCGGTATCCGGCGCGGGATCGGGCTCGATTTGCAGCGCGTCCAACACGTTACCGGCAGGGAATCCGCCGCCGGCGCTGATGTAACCGACCAGCGAGCCGTGGAACTCGCTCACCGACGTGGCCAGCTTGCAGCGGCCGATGAGCTCGGCGATATCTTCGGGGTCGACGGTCTGGTTAGCCGACATGGCGGGTACTCCTCTAGGATCGGCCTGAAGTCTAATGCACACGGCCACCGCGATCGCGCCGCTTTTACCCTTCACGGCCTGCTGACAACCGCGGCAGCCCTGTTATAGTCCGCGCATGACGAACCCGGACGCCTTCAAGACTGAATTGGAAGCCCTGAGCGCTACGCTCGACCGGCTCGTCGATACCGTCCGTCGCCTGACGGAAGAAAACCGTAGCCTGCGTCACAGCCAGGAACAGCTGGCTAACGAGCGTTCCAGCCTGATGGCGCGCAACGAGCAGGCCCGCAGCCGCGTCGAAGCCATGATCCAGCGCCTGAAAGCGCTCGAGAACACGGGCTGACCCCAGCATCGAATGCCATGACCAGCGAACCCGTCGCCCTGCGCCTGCTCGACCGTGAATTCCACATTGCCTGCGCGCCCGAAGAGCGCGAAGGCCTGGTGGCTGCCGCCCGGTTCCTCGACGACAAGATGCGTGAACTGAAGTCCAGCGCTAAAGTGCCGGGTTTCGATCGCATCGCCGTGCTGGCCGCCGTCAGCATCGCCCACGACCTGCTCACATTGCGTGCAAAACACGGCACGCAGGAACAGTCGCTGACCGACGGACTGGCCGCTTTGCGAAGAAAGCTTGATGGTCTGCTCGACGCATCGGTAAAATAGGCGCTGGGCGTTCCCTGCGATGTTCGCCAGCGCACTTTACATTTGCCTTGTTCCTACATACGACCCCGGGTCGGCCTTACGTGGTTGTTGTGCATGTCCGCCTTCGTACGGAAAGCCTTGAGACCGCGTGGCTCTCCCACCTGATCCTTTGGATCAAGGTCGTTTGGTGCGCAGCGGCATCGCGGAGAACGCCTCTTTCTTTTTGCCGGCAGGCCCCCACGGGGCCTGTCAGCGCCTAGCCCGCGGCACCGGGCCATGGCGGCTCGCGGGCGCCCAGACCGTGCCGTTCGGCTGAACGACCATGTCAAAGCTCCCTGAAAGACGTGAATTGCGGGCCGATCTTGTCCAGCGCCGACGCGAGCTCAAGCCCGCCGAGCGGGTGGCGGCGGCTTCCGGCCTGCGCGCCGCGCTGGAACAACTCCCCGAATTCCTTACCGACAAGCACGTGGCCGGCTACTGGGCCACGGGCGGCGAATTGCCGCTGAACGTCGCCATCGGCCCGCTGGCCGACCGTGGCCAGACCTTTTACCTGCCCATCGTCACCAAAGTGGGCGGCAAGCGCCGGCTCACCTTCGCCCCGTGGGCGACGGGTGAAGACGTCGAATCCAACGAGCTCGGCATCCCCGAGCCGAAGGCCGCGAAGAACGTCATCGAGGCCGACAAGCTCGACCTCGTACTGGTGCCCCTGCTCGGCTTCGACCGCAAGGGCAACCGGCTTGGCTTCGGCGGCGGCTACTACGACCGCAGCTTCGAGTTCCTGCGTGGCCAGAAGCGCCCCGCACAGCCGTTGCTGGTGGGCGTCGGCTACTCCTTCCAGGAGCTGCCCGGCATCGAAACCGCCGAGTGGGACATCAAGCTCGATTACATCGCCACCGAAAAAGAGCTGATCGACTGCACGGACGGCGCTGAATGAAGTACTGGCTCATGAAGTCCGAGCCGGATGCCTTCTCCATCGACGACCTGCAACGCAAGGGTGTCGAACCGTGGGACGGCGTGCGCAACTACCAGGCACGGAACTTCATGCGCGACGGCATGAAGGTCGGCGACAAGATCTTCTTCTATCACTCGAACACGGACGTACCCGGCATCGTCGGCATCGCCTCGGTGGCCTCGCCGGCCTATCCGGACGAAAGCCAGTTCAATGCGAAGTCGAAGTACTACGACGAAACAGCGAAACGTGAAGAACCGCGCTGGATGCTGGTCGACGTGAAGTTCGAGCGCAAGCTGAAGCGCACCATCTCGCTGGACGAGCTGAAAACGCACGACGAGCTGGCCGACATGCCACTGGTACGCAAGGGCAACCGCCTTTCCGTCATGCCCGTGGCGAAGGGCGACTGGGATTTCATCCTCAAGCTGGAAAAAGCATGAGCCAGGACAACGAGAAGCGCCTCGCCGCCGAAACCGCTGCGTTCAAGTACGTCGGCAATGGCCCGAAGGGCCGGATCATCGGCGTCGGCACCGGCTCGACGGTGAATTTCTTCATCGACGAACTGCCGCAGTACCGCGATTACATCAAGGCCTGCGTGTCGAGTTCCGAAGCGTCGAGCGACCGCCTGCGCAAGCTCGGCTTCGACGTGATGGACCTGAATGCCGCGGGCCGCCTCGATCTGTATGTCGACGGCGCCGACGAGTGCGATGCGAACAAGTGCCTGATCAAGGGCGGCGGCGCCGCGCTCACCCGCGAGAAGATCGTCGCGTCCGCGTCGGATAAGTTCGTCTGCATCATCGATGCGACCAAGCAGGTCGAAACGCTGGGCACCTTCCCGCTGCCCATCGAGGTCATCCCGATGGCGCGCAGCCTGGTCGCGCGCGAAATCACCGCCATGGGCGGCACGCCGGTGTGGCGCGACGGCGTCACCACCGACAACGGCAACTGGATCATCGACGTGCACCACTGGCGCATCACCGATCCGGTGTCGCTGGAGGCCCAGCTCAACCAGATCACCGGCATCGTCTGCGTCGGCCTGTTCGCCAGACGCCGCGCCGACGTCGTTATCGTCGGCAATCGCGAGATCTGAGACCGCCCTGCCGCACGCTCCCTGCCCGGATCGCGCGCAGGCGCGCTCCTACAGGTAAGCTTTCGCCATGACCCTCGATACCCTCCTCCTCCTGGCCCTGCTCCTCGTCGGGCTGGCCTGCCTCGCCCTGCTCTTCGCCCTGCTTTCCCGCGGAAAACACGACGACGGCGGCTCGGCGAAGCTCGACGCGCTGCGTGACGACACCCGCCGCCTCGAAGGCGTCCTGCGCGACGAACAGCGCGCGGGCCGTGGCGAACTCGGCGACAGCTTCGGCCAGTTCCGCGGACATGTGCAGGAGCAACTGCAGGCCGCGGCCACCCACCAGCACGAACGCATCGAAGGCTTCGGCCGCCGCCTGGACCAGCTCACCGAGCGCACCGACCTGGGCCTGCAGTCGCTGCGCCAGGGCCTGGCCGACGATGCGCGGAAAACCCGCGAAGAATCGGCGCTCGCGCTCAAGCACTTCGGCGAGCTGCTCGACCAGCGCTTCACCGCGCTCACGGCGGACAACGAGAAGCGCATGGCCGACATGCGCGGCACGCTGGAAACGCGCCTCGCCGCGATCCAGCAGGACAACGCCGCCAAGCTCGAGCAGATGCGTGCCACAGTGGACGAGAAGCTGCAGTCGACGCTGGAAACCCGGCTCGGACAGTCGTTCCAGCTGGTCTCCGAGCGGCTGGAAGCCGTGCAGCGCGGTCTGGGCGAAATGCAGGCGCTTGCCGCCGGCGTGGGCGACCTCAAGCGCGTGCTGACCAACGTCAAGACGCGCGGCACCTTCGGTGAAGTCCAGCTGGGCGCCCTGCTCGAACAGATCCTCGTTGCCGAGCAATACGATTCCAACGTCGCCACCGTGCCCGGCTCGTCGGAGCGCGTGGAGTTCGCGATCCGCCTGCCCGGCACCGACGACGGCAATCCGGTGTGGCTCCCCATCGACGCCAAGTACCCGGTGGAGGATTACCAGCGCCTGCTCGACTTCCAGGACGCCGCCGATGCCGAGGGCATCCTCAGCGCCGGCAAGGCACTGGAAGCGCGCGTCCGCGAAGAGGCCAAGCGGATCCGCACCAAATACGTGGCGCCGCCGCACACCACCGATTTCGCGATCCTGTTCCTGCCCACCGAAGGCCTCTACGCCGAAGTGATCCGCCGGCCGGGCCTGTCCGACCTGCTCCAGCGCGAACACCGCGTCACCGTCGCCGGCCCGACCACCCTCACCGCCCTCTTGAACAGCCTGCAGATGGGCTTCCGCACGCTGGCCATCGAGAAGCGCTCGTCCGAGGTGTGGCAGGTGCTGGGCGCGGTGAAGACCGAGTTCGGCAAGTTCGGCGAAGTGCTCGACCGGACGCAAAAGCAGCTCGACACGGTGACCAACACCATCAAGAGCGCCGGCGTGCGCACCCGGGCGATCGAGAAGAAGCTGAAGGGCGTCGAGACCCTGGGCGGCGAAGAATCGCGCCGGCTGCTGGATACCATCCCGGGGCTGGAGGATGGCGGCGGCGACGGCGAGGTCGACGGGCAAGGTTGACGGACCGCGCCCCTGTAGGAGCGCGCCTGCGCGCGAATGCCCCCCGCCCCACCCGCGCACGACCGCGCCAGGCCACCACCCCCCGGCCCGCGCGCCACCGCCCCTCCCGTCCCCGCGCTACAATGCCCGTTTGCACCTTGCATAAGGAACCCTCCCGATGAGCGACGATGCCCAGTCCCGTCCGGTCACCCGCGAACAGGCCGAAGAGGCCGTGCGCACCCTGCTCCTGTGGGCCGGTGAAGACCCGAAGCGCGAGGGCCTGCTCGACACGCCCAAGCGCGTGGTCAAGGCGTACTCCGACTGGTTCAAGGGCTACGACGAAGACCCGGCCGAGTACCTGCGCCGGACCTTCAAGGAAGTCGAGGGTTACGACGAGATGATCGTGCTGCGCGACATCGAGTTCGAGAGCCATTGCGAACACCACATGGCGCCGATCATCGGCCGCGCGCACGTGGGTTACGTGCCGACCGACCGCGTCGTCGGCATCAGCAAGCTGGCCCGCGTGGTCGACGGCTTCGCCCGCCGCTTCCAGGTACAGGAAAAGCTGACCGCGCAGATCGCGCATTGCATCGAAGACACCCTGCGCCCGCGCGGCGTCGGCGTGGTGATCGACGCAAGCCATGAGTGCATGACCACCCGCGGCGTGCACAAGCGCGGCGTGTCGATGGTGACCAGCCAGATGCTCGGCAGCTTCCGCGAGGACCCGCGCACGCGCGGCGAATTCCTCCGCTTCGTTGGCGTCGACCGTCGCTGACCTTGAACGGGCCAGCCGATACCTCCGTCCACGACGAACGCCTGCAGGATCTCTTCCGCGACGGCGTCGTCGCCGAGGACCTTCCCACCGTCTTCCCGCTGTTGCGCGGGCGTGGGCTGCTGCGCGCGTTTTCCGCCCTGTTCCACGGCAGCGAGGCACAGGTGCTGCTGCGCCTGCTGGTGCTGCGCACGATAGGTGCGCGCACGCACGCCACGGAGTGGACGCCGCAGGAAATCCGCGACCAGCTGGCCTTCGTCGATGCGGTCAAGCTCGAGACCGTCGTCCAGCGCCTGAAAGACCACGACCTGCTCGTCTATGACGCGGAAACCCTGCGTTATCGCGTCGGCCCGGTCGGCCGCAAGGCGCTCGGCGCGTTGGCGACGATGCTCGAATTCGAGAGCGACGACGACGACGGCCTCGGTTACCTCACCGCCCAGCTGGCCGCCGGCCAGGCCGTGGGCCGGGTCTCGGTCGACGAGCTGGGCCACCTGCTGTCGCGCCTTTCCGAACTGAAGGAAGACTTCGACCGCGCGGTGCTTTCCGGTTCGGAACACCGCATCCGCCGCGCCGCCGAGCGACTCGACTCGGTCTGGACCTGGGTGGAGAAGGGCACCGAGATCGTCGCCGCCATCACCGAAGGCGACGACCTGGAGCCAGCGGCGCATCGCCTGGCCCAGGCCGTCGGCCGCGCGCAGAGCGCCCTGCTCCGCCAGGCCGGCGTGTTCCAGCGCGAACTGAACAAGATCGACCAGCACCGCGTGCACCTTGGCCGCACCGGCCTGTCCTCCTCGGACCTGGTCGGCTGGCTGCGTGCCCAGGACGTGGCCACGCTGGCCGCCTTCGAGGACGGCCAGCTCGCCCTGCCCTTGCCGGCACCCTTCGTCCACGACCAGATCGCGCTGGACGTCGCCGAATACGAGTTGCTGGAACGCGAACGGCTCGCCGCCGACATCACCACGTTGCCCGGCGCCGAAGAGCCGCCGGACAGCGCCGACCTGCCCATGGGCGAAGAAGACCTGCGCTACCTCGACGACTGGCATGCCGAGCTGGCCGCCATCGTCGCGCCGCGCGAACTGGCCGACACGCTGGTCGGCGACGATTACGCGCTGTCCGCCTATCGCCTGTCGCTGCTGGGCCTGCTCGGCGACCCGGAATCCGCGGCGCTGGAGGGCGGCACCGCCGACCTCGCCCGCCTGCCGCTCGCGCTCGAGATCGAGCCCGTGCTGATCGACCCCGCCTTGCCCCAGATCGCGCTGGTGAGCGTTGGCCGCCTGCGCCCGAAGGACATCCCCGATGCATGACGAAACCGCCACCCTGGTGACCCGGCTGCTTGCCCAGCGCTGGTTGCCGCGCACCGATACCCAGGCGCGCAAGGCCCTGCTCGACGAAGCCTTCCGCGAAGACCTCGACCGCCGCCTCGAAGCGGTGGGCCTGGAGCTGCGCGAACATCCCTATGCCGCCTACATCGGCCTGGCCGTGGCACGGAAAAGCGAGCGCGCCGTGTTCGGTGGCAGCGACAGCTGGATCTCGAACACGCTGCAGCTCGATCGCGACGGCGTCGCCCTGCTGGTGGTGATCTGGGCGCTGATCGTGCTGCCCAAGCGCCAGCGCCAGGTCGAACGCCAGGAGCTCGAAGCCGCCGCCTCGCAGACCCAGATGTTCGCCGAAGAGAAGCCGATCCCGCGCGATCCGACCATCGCGCCGGTGATCGCCGAACGCACGCTGTTCGCCGACTTCGGCGACAAGCTCGGCGGCAAGATGCGCTTCGGCATGCTGATCGGCACGCTGGCCAGGCTGGGCTTCATCGTGCGCAAACGCGGCGAAGGCGCGGATGGCCGCCTGATCGCCGAAGGCCCGCTGCTCGACCTCGCGTTCGACTACGAGCGCACGGCCCGGCGCATCCTCGACGGCGCCCTCGGCGACCTGCTCGCCGACGCGGCGACGCGCGCGAAGAACCTGCCCGTGACCGACATCGGCGACGACGAACCACTGGACGAAGGCGACGCCGAGGACACCGACGATGTTTGATTTCCGCAGCCTCGAAGTCGTCCATTGGGATTACTGGCAGCGCTTCAGCCTGCCGCTGGATACCAACATCGTCACGGTGGTGGGCCCGAACGGCTCCGGCAAGACGACCCTGCTCGATGCCCTGCGCACGCTGCTGACCATCGACTGCGCCGGCAACCGTGACTACAAGAGTTACCTGCGCCACAACGGCAAGCCGTTCGCCTGGCTGCGCGCCCGCGTTGGCAACATCCCCGGCCCGAATGGCGAACGTCCGTTCTTCCCGATCATGGACCGCGAGGTCACCCTCGCCTGCCGGATCCAGAAGAAGGGTGGCGAGTGGACCCGCCAGTACGCCGTGATCGGCGGCGACGTCACCATCGAGGAGATCGAGGCGCGCAACGATTTCCTCGGCCTGCGCGAATATCGCGTGCGGCTGGAAGGCGCCGGCCTGTCGCAGGCGATCCGCCGCGTGCTCACGCTGGAACAGGGCGCCACGGACAAGCTGTGCCAGCTGCCGCCGAAGGCACTGCTCGACTTGGTCTTCGACGTGTTCGGCGACAAGGCCGTGCTCGACGATTACCAGCGTGCCCGCAACGAGCAGGCCGAGGCCGACCGCGAACAGCATGGCCTCGAACACCAGCTTTCGCTGATCGGCGTGAGCCTGCAGGAAGCCGAAGCGCGTGCGCGTTCGTTCCAGGAATGGAATGCGCTGAAGGACGAGCGCGTATCGCTGGTGGCTGATGTATTGCCGCGCACTGAGTTCGCGGAATTGGCTGCCAGCGTACGCGGCGCGCGTCCCGCCCTGAACGGTGTGAAGCGCAAGGTCGTCGAACTGGAACAGCGCGATGCCGAGCTCACGCGCCAGCTCGCCGAACTGGACGCCACCGGCGAACATCTGCGCGGGGACCAAAACGAAGCCGATATCGCCCGCCAGTCGACCCAAAAGAGTCTCGACGCCGCCCGCGCCGCATTGGCCCAGAACGACCTGGTCATCCGCCAAGAGAATCGCTTGCGCGAGATGGTGGCCGCACAGAATGGCGCCGACCACGAGCGCCTGGCCGATATCGCCCGCGATGCGCGCGCCCGCCTGCATGCGTTGCAAAGCGAAGAAGCCGCGTTGCGTTCCGATCTCGGCACGCTCACCAGCAAGCTCACAGCATGGCGCAGCGGCCGCCGTTACACCCCCGAGTTCGAAGCCGGGTTCCGTCGTGCGCTGGACGATGCCGGCATCCGGCACAGCATGCTGAGCGAGATCGTCGAGATCACCCAAGCCCGCTGGCAGCCCGCCGTGGAGGCCGTGCTCGCTGGCTACCGGCACGTAGTGCTGCTGGATGATCCGCGCGACCGCGAAAAGGCGTGGAAGCTGGGTGAGGCGATGCGCTACAAGCATTTCGTCGTCGCCGATCGCGCCCCTGCCGAGAAGCCTGCAAAGGGCTCGCTCCATGAAGTGGTCGAGTTCTCTGCCGCCGCACCCGATTGGCTGCTGCGCAACCTTGACCGCATCCAGCGCGTGGAAGATATCGCCGAAGGCTCGAAACTTGGCCGCGACCAGGACTGGATCACCCCGCAGGGTTACTTTCGCGAACGTCGCGGTGGCCGCCACCTGGGCGTGGACGACATGTACTTCGGCGCATCCGCCCGCGAGCGCCAGTTGCGCGACGGCGAGGCCAGGCTGCGCGAGATCGAAAGCCGCCTGCGCGCGATTGCCGACGAACGCAAGGCCATGTCCGCCCAGGCCAGCGATGCGGAGAGCATCCTGCGCGGTGCCAACGCCAGCAGCCAGCTCGCTGATCGCGCGGAAGAATTCAACGATGCACGCGAGCAGCAGCCGCGCCTGCAAGAGGATGTGCAGCGCACGGCCGATAGCCATGCCGCCGCCGAGCAATACTACGAAAGCGTTCGCGAGAAGCGTCTGAAAACCTCCAACGGTCGGGACAACGCCGCGCGCGAGCAACGCAACGTGCAGAACCAGCAGAACGAGACCAACCGCCAGTACCACGTCTCGCGCGGGGAACAGGTGGATCGCCTGAAGGCCTTCCGCGCCAAGCGCAAGCACGTGCCCCTTGCCCACCGCACGCGCGCGGCCATCGCCGCGCTGCGTGAGCGCTTCGAATCCCCGGCCGCGGTGCGTCGCGAACTGGAGCGCGTGGAGCGACGCTTGGAAGAAGGCCATTGGGAACAAGACCCGAGCGTGCTCGCCCTACGTGAGAAACTCGGTGCCGACCACGAAGGCCTGAAGGCCGATCTCGACAAGCGCCGCCTGCATCTCGAACGCGCGGGCCGGATCACCCACGAAGCCCGCGGCGCCTACATCCAGGTGCTGCGCAACACTGTGCGCCGCTACTCAAAGAACCTCAAGGTCCTGGCCGATCTCGCCGGCATTGGCGTGGAGGTCGACCTGCCCGAACTGCACAACGACGACCTGGCCCTAGCGTCGGCCGCGCTGAACGTGCGCTTCGAGTTCGACAAGAAGGGCTGGATCGGCATGGACGACGGCGAAGCCTCCGGCGGCCAGCAGGTCATGAAGTCGCTGTTGCTGCTCGTGGCCCTGATGCGCGACGAAGACCGCCCCGGCGGCTTCGTCTTCATCGACGAGCCCTTCGCCCACCTCGACATCTTCAACATCGACAAGGTCGGCGCGTTCCTCAAGAGCACCCGCGCGCAGTACATCCTGACCACGCCGGCGACGCACAACGTCAACGTGTTCCAGCCTTCCGAGCTGACGCTGGTAACCAGCAAGCGGCGGCCCGGCGCCGTGTGGGCGCAGCCGCTCGCCGTGCTGCGCCGGCGCGCCGAGGTGGCGTGATGGATCCGGCAGCCGACACGTCGTGGGGGCTGCCCGATCAACATGGCGTCAGGGCGCGTTATGGCTCGACGTCACGTCTCACCCGGATGCGCCGCGCGATGGATGTGCGCCGCCATGTAGATACCCTGCTCGGTGAAGAGCGCGCACTCGTCATTCGGCTACTGGGGCGTGGCGGAACCAGCGTCAAGGCAAAGACGCTCTTCGCGGAAGCGGGCAACGCCCGGCATGTCGCCATCGACGCTGTCGAGCTCCTTCTCCAGCACGGATGGGTCGAGCTCAGCGAGAAGCGACGCGGCAGCCAATGGGAACTCATCACCTTGCGCTGGCTGGACGGCGAAGCCCTGCGCTCTGCCCTTGGCCTCGTGACGCTTGCCGCACGGTCCTCGTGGCGCCAGGCGGCGCTGGGACAACAGCCCGCGGACGAACGGCTTCATCCCCTCCATGCAAGCCTCGCCCTGCTTGGCGACAAGCCGCTCGAACGGCGCACCTCGATCGTGCGCGAGTTGGAGAACTGGTGCCGCGACCAGCGAACCGGCACCCGTGTGCAATTCGCGCTGTTCGCGCTTGGCGATACAAAGGCAATCACCAGTGCCGACTGGACATGGATCGAGCGCCACGTCGATCCCGAGACGCTTGGCATCTCGCGCCACACGCCGACACTTCTCTTACGCGGTCCGATCCAGCTTTCCGGCGAGGCGGGCACGATCGACTTGCGAGCCGTGCCCGATGTGATCGCGCTGAGCCCCGCGACGCTGGCTGGGGTCCATACGATCGTTGGTGTACACGACGCGTGGCTGCTCGTCGAAAACCGAACCAGCTTCGAGGACGTCGCTCGGCGGCTTGGCAACCGGTATACGGTCGTGTGGATGCCCGGTTACGTACCCGACTGGTGGCTTTCAGCCATGCGTGCCCTGGCTTCCCTCTTACCGGCGCGGGCCTATATCGCAGCCGATCCCGACCCGGCGGGCATTGAGATCGCCCTGCGTGCGTCGGCTCCGTGGGCATCGGACTGGCAACCTTGGGCCATGGACGCGAAGGCACTACAGCTTGCTGGCGAGGGAAGGCCACTAACGGAGGACGACCGGAGCAGGCTCGCGCGGCTGGCAAACAGTCCACTGCCGTTGACGTTGGCTATGTTCGTCCGGACGCTGCAGGATGCTGGCAAAAAAGCAGAGCAGGAGGCGCTCGACTTGCCAGCTCTATTGCCTTTGCCGCTAGAAGACCCAGCATCCACTGGCTAACCCACGCGCTGGAATCGCCGACTCTCGCTTCGCCATGGCACGAGATAGATCCCCGGCCGTCTTAAGGTCGCACACGCGGTGATCAGCCGAGGCCACCAATGGACGAGGCGAGAAGCGCGTTCGAAGAAGGAGTGTGATTCCCAACCGCTCGTCAGGACGAATACCACGAGGTTGCCCGCAACGACGGCGTCGCGCTCGGCCTGGCACCGATGGTGGCAGTCATGGGTGACATGGAGATCGACGCCAAGCCGACGCGCCTGCGAGAGAAGTTCGGTGTCTGCCGTACCGCGCTGATGCAGTGCAGTCACGTGCACGACCGAATGGCCACTGTCGGTCACCAGGCAATCGAGGGCGTGCGCGAAAGCGGGAGAAATATTCTCGTCCAACTGCGCCTTCATGCCGCGCACCGAATGGTCTCGAAGTCCACCGCGACGTTGACTTCTTCTTCGGTGATTTCGAACTGCCAGGCGACGAAGCGCGCGTCCTGGTTATCCGCATGGTAGGCAGCGGCGATGGCGATCGTCGGCACACCGGCTTCAGCGAGGATGGGGTCCCCTGCCCGGCGATTCGGATCGAGCACGATCATGCGGCTGGATGGCAAGGGAAACCATCGCGCAATTCGTTCAGGCCCCTCGACATCGAGGCCCTCTCGCAACCTGCCGTTTGCGAAATCGCTCAGTATCTGGTCCCTAACACACGGCTCAAGGCGACCTCGCGAGCTGGCCGATGCCTCGGCGACGATCCTCTCGGCATAGGGCGCGAAGCGCTCGCAGGACAGCGGATGAGTCACGCCCAGATATGAGCGACCCAACTCCATTGTCCGGCGAATGAGGGGCATGCCTGCTCCTGCCTCGCGCATGGCCTGGACATAGCGAAGTTCGATCAGATCGTGGAAGCCGAGGCCTTTGCGGCGCCAGGGCAACAACTCGGATTCCCACAGAGGCGCACGGGGTCCGGTTCGGGCAATGGGATGGTAAGCGCGCACCCAGCGACGCAGGTCGCGAGTGCTTGCGCCGATGTAGCGGGCAGCGTCGAAGAACGTATAAACGCCTACGCCAAACGGGAATGGGCGATGTTCGAAAGTTTCCATGCGTGCATCGTATGGATTGCACGCACGGTCGTAACTCAGCGAACCTCGCTCATCTGTGTAGGAATTCCGCTACACAGCTTTCAGTCAGTACAAACCCGTCTCGCCCGGCACCGGGTTGTCTTCGCCGGAACCGTCGAGGGCGTCGCCGGCGGCGTTGGTGGCGCGATAGCGGGTCGGGTCGTGTTCGTCGTATTCGAACTGCTCGGCCTGCCTGCGCGCATTGCGGCGGATCAGCCAGGCGGCGGTGAGCGCGGCGACACCGAGGCCGGCGCCGATGGCGATCGTCGTACGCGGATGGTTACGGACCTGGGTACCGGCCTTGCGGGCCAGCGCCCTCGCCTGCTTGCTGGTGAGCGCCGCGACCGCTGCGGCCTGGGCCGTCGCCTGCGTCGCCACCTTGCTGGCCTTGCGGCCGGTGCGGACAGCAAGCAGGCCGGCATCGCCCGCGTACTGGCGTGCGGCGCCGGTCAGCTCCTGGGTGCGGTCATGGGTGACGGCGCCAGCGAGGCGCTGCGCGCGGCCGCCGAGTTCCAGGGCGAGGCTCTTGCGAAACAGGGTCATGGGGGTGGTCTCCTTGGGCGTTCTAAGGAAACCACCGTGCCGGGGCGGACGTGATGGGGATGCGTTGGCGATGTTCGAACCGCGTCACCGTTCAGCGTTCAGAGGGTGGCCAGCCAGTCTTCGTCGCTGCCTTCGTTGACGCCCTCGAAGAGGAAGGTCGACAGGTAGCGTTCGCCGGTGTCGGGGAGCATGGCGAGGATGACGCTGCCCTCCGCCGCCGTTTTGGCGAATTCCAGCGCCGCGGCCACCGTGGCGCCGGCGGAGACGCCGACGAACAGGCCCTCCTCCGACGCCAGCCGGCGAGCGGTGTCGCGGGCCACGACTTCGTCGACCAGGATGTCCTGGTCGAACACCTTCCGGTTCAGCACCTCGGGCACGAAATCCGGAGTCCAGCCCTGAATCTTGTGCGGCGACCACGGCTTGTCCTGCAGCAACGGGGCCGGGGCCGGTTCGCAGGTGACGATCTTCACCTCGGGACGGGCCACCTTCAGCACCTCGCCCACGCCGGTGAGCGTGCCACCCGTGCCCCAGCCGGTAACGAAGGCGTCGAGCCGACGGCCGGCGAAGTCCTGCAGGATCTCGGCGGCCGTGGTGCTGCGGTGGTAGGCCGGATTGGCCGGGTTCGCGAACTGGCGAGGAAGGAACCAGCCGTGCTTCGCCGCCAGTTCCTCCGCCTTGCGGACCATGCCACTGCCGCGCTCGGCGGCCGGGGTCAGGATTACCTTCGCACCGTAGGCCCGCATCAGCTTGCGCCGCTCGATCGAGAACGAGTCGGCCATGGTCGCCACGAACTTGTAGCCCTTCGCCGCGCAGACCATCGCCAGCGCCACGCCGGTATTACCCGAGGTGGCCTCGATCACGGTGTCGCCGGGCTTCAGCTGGCCCTTGCGCTCGGCATCGAGGATCACGGCGATGGCCAGCCTGTCCTTCACCGATCCGCCGGGATTGAAGGATTCGACCTTGGCGTACAGACTCACGTGGGCGGGGGCGACACGATGGAGGCGCACGATGGGCGTGCGGCCGATGGTGTCGAGGATGCTCTCGTAGATCATGGGCGGTTCCCGGGATGGACGCAGTCGTCCGAGAGTACGCCGCTCCGCCTGCACCGACAAACCCTTACCTGGCCCCTCATGAATCGACGTCCAAATGGCTCGCCCGCGGGTGGCCCTGCCGCCCTCCTGGCCCTCGCCCTCGGCCTGGCAGCGGGCCACGCCAGCGCACAGGATTTCCCGCGCACGCCGAAGGAATACCTGCAGCGCATGGACGCCGACGGCGACGGCAAGGTCGACGAGGCGGAATACGTTCGCTACATGAGCCAGGGCTTCATGCGCATGGACGTCAACGGCGACGGCGTGCTCGATGCGAACGACGGCCCCATGCGCCCCGGCGCGCGCCCGGTGAAGCTCGAAGACTTCCAGCGCAACCTCATCCGCCAGTTCCACCGGCTGGACACGAACAAGGATGGTTACCTCAGTGCCCGCGAGCTTGCACAGCCGCCGCAGTAAGGGTTCGACACGTGCACTGCCGTAGCAGGCGCGGCATCGGTTTCGGGTATCCTCGGCCATCCCTGGGGAGGGCCCGATGAGTACAACCGAATTGTTCCTGATCGCCATGGTGATCATCCTTGGCGTGCCGTACCTGATCTGGCGCGTGTTCCGCACCGATTACTGGGCGCCGCTGGTGGTAGTCCAGATCCTGACCGGCATCCTGCTGGGCCCGGGCGTGCTGGGCAAGGCGTTTCCCGACTACTACGCCACGGTGTTCGCGCCGCCGGTGATCGGTGCGCTAAACGGCATCGCCTGGTGGGCGGTGATGGTGTTCGTCTGGATCGCCGGCATCGAACTCGACCTGCGCGCGGTGTGGCAGCAGCGCAAGGAGTGCGGCACGACCGCCGCGCTCGCCCTGGGCGTACCCATGTTGACCGGCTGCGCGGCGGCGCTTGGCTTGCTGGCCTGGCGCGACGGCTGGATGGGTACCAATACCCAGCCGTGGCAGTTCGTCGTCGGCGTGGGCATGGCCTGCGCCGTCACCGCATTGCCGATCCTCATCCTGCTGATGACCAAGCTGGGCATCCTGCGCGAGCCGCTTGGCCAGCGCGTGCTGCGCTATGCCAGCCTCGACGACCTGGCCATCTGGGCCGTGCTCGCCATCCTGCTGCTGGACTGGAAGCGCGTCGGCCACCAGGCCGCGTTCCTCGCCGTGTTCGGCGCGGCGGCATGGGCGTTCCGGCGACTGATGGAGCGCGTGCAGGAACCGGACCGGTACTACCTTGGCCTGGTCTGGCTTGCCGCCTGTGGCTACGGTGCCGACTGGTGCGGCCTGCATTTCATGGTCGGCGCGTTCCTGGCCGGCGCGGTGATGGAGCGTGACTGGTTCACGCTGTCGAAGCTCGACGCCTTGCGTGACAACGTGCTGCTGGTGGTCATGCCGGTGTTCTTCCTCTCCACCGGCCTGCGCACCAACTGGAACATCGGTGGCACCGCGGTGTTCGTGGCCGCCGCCGTGCTGCTCGTCGCGTCGGTGCTGGGCAAGCTGGCCGGCGTCGGCCTGGCCGGCCGCATGCTCGGCTGGAAGCGTGGCGAGGCCTGGGTCATCGGCTGGCTGCTACAGACCAAGGCGTTGATCATGATCATCTTCGTCAACGTGCTGCTCGACAAACACATGATCACCAGCGAGACCTTTACCGCGCTGCTGTTGATGGCCGTCGCCAGCACGATGCTGACCGTGCCCTTCGTCGCGCCGCGGCTGAAATCGCTCGGCCATGGCTGATCCGACGCACACCCCGCTGGCGACGCCCGTGCGCCGTGCGGCGGTGGTGTTCGTCTTTGTCACCGTACTGATCGACATCCTCGCCTTCGGCATCATCATCCCGGTGCTGCCGCACCTGATCGAATCGATGACCGGTGGCACGGTCAGCAACGCGGCGTGGTGGGTCGGCATCTTCGGCACCGTGTTCGCCACCGTGCAGTTCTTCTCCTCGCCGATCCAGGGCGCGCTGTCCGATCGCTTCGGCCGGCGCCCGGTGATCCTGCTGTCGAACCTGGGCCTGGGCCTGGACTTCGTGCTGATGGCGCTGGCGCCGTCGTTGTGGCTATTGTTCGTCGGCCGGATCATCTCCGGCATGACCGCCGCCAGCTTCACCACGGCGAACGCTTACATCGCCGACGTCACGCCGCCGGAGAAACGCGCGGGCGCCTTCGGCATGCTCGGCGGCGCGTTCGGCATCGGCTTCATCATCGGCCCGGCGCTGGGCGGTTTCCTTGGCGGCATCGACCTGCGCCTGCCGTTCTGGGTGGCCGCAGGGCTGGCGCTGGCCAACTTCATGTACGGCTTCTTCATCCTGCCCGAATCGCTGCCGCCGGAACGGCGCGCGCCGCGCTTCGAACCGCACACGGCGCATCCGCTGGGCGCACTGCGGCTGCTCCGCTGCAGCCCGACGGTGATGGGCCTGGCCGTGGTGATGTTCCTGTTCTACCTCGCCCACTACGTGCTGCAGACCACCTTCGTGCTCTATGCGGACTACCGCTATCACTGGGGCGCGCAGGCGGTCGGCTTCGTGCTGGCCCTGGTCGGTGCGTGCGACGGCTCGGTGCAGGCGTTCCTGACCGGCCGGCTGGCCAGCCGCTTCGGCGAGCGGCCGGTGCTGAAGCTCGGCATGGCGTTCGGTGCGGCGGCGTTCGCGGTGATGGGCCTGGCCAGCACCGGCTGGGTGTTCCTGCTCGGCATCCCGCTGATGGCGCTGTGGGGACTGGCCGGGCCGCCGATCCAGTCGATCATGACCCGCTGCGTCGCGGCCGACCAGCAGGGCCGTTTGCAGGGCGCCATCACCAGCCTGGGCAGCTTCGCCGGGATCTTCGGGCCTTACCTGTTCGCCCAGATCTTCGCCTTCTCGATCGCCCCCGAGCGCACCGTGCACGTCCCGGGGATCGCCTTCCTGCTCGCCGCCGGCCTGGTCGCCATCGGCGGCGTGGTGGCCGCCCGTGCCACCCGCGGCGTCCTGCCACCGGCCGCCCCTGTCGCCGACCCTACGCCTTAAGACAGATCAAAATTGTCAGATTTCATCGTATGATGCGCGAAGGACTTAAGAAACTTCACGCGACGTTTGGGGCGTGCGTTTGGACAACCAGCTCTGGGAAAGTAAATACCGAGAGGCCGTCGAAAGGCTCACCCGCGAGGAAGCCCAATGGCGGGCGGTGGAGTCTGTCCTGCGCCAGCTGGTCGGTAGCCTCACGCGTGCCGCCCATGGCGCGCACGACCAGGTCGATCCGCATATCGAACGCCTGAGCGCCACGCTGGCCGCCGGTCCGGCGGATCCGATGGTGCTCGAAACCCTGTCCAACAGCCTGCGCGATGCGCTGGAGAGCCTGGCCACCCGGCCGCTGCGCTCGCCGGAAGAACGCGCCGTGCCGATCACCCGCCCACAGCGTGGTGAATACGGCTCCTCGGTCCAGTCCGCCCTGCACCGCCTGGTCGACCGCATCGTGGTCCAGCCCAAGCTGGCCGACCGCGCCAACGACCTGCGCCGCGACGTCGCCGATGCCGGCGACCTGGTCGCCCTGGCCGCCTGCGGCGACCGCCTGGCCGACCTGGTCAACGAACAACGCATCAGCATGCAGCGCGAGATCGATGCGCTGCAGGCCGTGCTGCGCCACGTGGCCAGCCGGCTGGACGAAATGACCCAGTACATGGCCCGCGAGCTCGCGGACCAGTCCACCGGCGAGGCCAACGGCCAGGCCCTGGATGCCTCGGTCGCCCACGAGATGCGCCTGCTCAGCGAAGGCGTGCTCGAGGCGGAGGACACCCACGAGCTGCGCGAGCGGGTGAACAGCAGCCTGGAAACCATCGCCGCCTGCTTCCGCGAGTTCCGCGAACGCGAAGGCACCCGCCTTACCGCGTACCGCGACCGCGCCGAAAAGATGCGCCAGCGCGTGGAGCAGCTGGAAACCGAACGCCACGCGCTGCAGCGTTCGCTCGAACGCGAGCACGAGCTGGCGCAGACCGACACGATGATCGGCATGCCCAACCGGCTGGCCTACGAGAAACGCATCGAGGCGGCTTTCGAAAGCTGGGGCACCACCTCGCGCCCGCTGTCCATCGCCGCGATCGACATCGATCATTTCAAGAGCATCAACGACACCTACGGGCATACCGCGGGCGACGCGGTGCTGCGCGTGATCGGCCAGGCGCTGGTGAAGCACGTGCGCCCGGTCGACTTCGTGGCCCGCTATGGCGGCGAAGAATTCATCGTGATCTTCGATGGCGCGGACGAAGCCGAGTCGCTGCAGGTGTGCGAGCGCCTGCGCGGGAAGATCCAGCACCTGGCCTTCCACGCCAGCCGCCAGCCCGTGCGCGTCACCGCCTCGATCGGCGTCGCCCAGTTCCGCCCCGGCGACACCCCGCAGATGGTCTTCGAGCGCGCCGACCTCGCCCTGTACACGGCGAAGAACGGCGGTCGCAATCGCTGCGTGGCCGGCTAGGCGCCCGCCACGCCCGACTCAGGCCGCCACGCCAAACAGGCGGCCCACCAGTGCGGTCAGTGCCATGGCCGCCGCTCCCCAGCAGAGGATGCGAGCCACGCCGCGCCACACCGGCGCACCGGCCAGCCGCGCCGAGACAGCGCCCAGCACGGCCAGCGCCAGCAGGGACACCACGACGGTGACCTGGGCCATGTGCTCGCGCGGCGAGATCGCCGTGGCGAGGATCGGCACGATCGCGCCCAGCGCGAAGCTCGCGGCCGAGGCCGCGGCGGCCTGCAACGGCCGCGCCGAGGTCACGGTCGACAGGCCCAGCTCGTCACGCGCGTGCGCACCCAAGGCATCGTGCGCCATCAGGTCACCCGCCACGCGATGCGCGAGTTCGCGATCCAGGCCACGACGCACGTAGATCTCGGTCAGTTCCCTGTGTTCGCCGGTGGGATCCTCGCGCAGTTCGCGCGACTCCACTTCCAGTTCCGCGCGTTCGCTGTCGGCCTGCGAACGCACCGAGACGTATTCGCCGGCGCCCATCGACATTGCGCCCGCCACCAGCCCAGCGATGCCGGCGACCATGACGTTCGCGACGCCGGCTTCGGCCGAGGCGACGCCGACCAGCAGGCTGGCGGTCGACAGGATGCCGTCGTTCGCGCCGAGCACGGAGGCGCGTAGCCAGCCGAGGCGATCCAGCCGGTGGTGTTCATGGTGCTTTCGGATCACGCGTCTCCTCCTGTTCTTTGTGTTCCACCCAGTCTTCCAGCCGCGAGACCAGCCACGCCACCGCCAGTGCACACGCCGTGCCGAGGATCACCTCGCCCAGGCGCCATGCGGCGACCTCCCAGCGCGGGCCGCTGGTCGGCACGAGCAGGACGATCGCCGTGGTGATCCCACCGATGCGCGCCGCCGCACCCACGTTCGCGGTCCAGCACGCCACGGTGACAGCGGCCAGGGCGGCGGCGAACGAGAGCAGGTCGCCGCTATCGCCCAGCCACAGGCCCAGCACGCCGGCGATGCCACCGAAGGTCGTGCCGAGGATGCGGTCGCGACCTGCCCCGCGCGTGTCGCCGTAGTGCGGCTGGGTCACGGCGATCGCACTGATCGCCGCCCAGAACGCTTCCGGTGGATGCAGCAGGAAGCCGACGCCATAGGCGAAGACGGCGCCCAGCGTCGACTTGAAGGCCATGAACAGGCCGACCCGCACGCGCGGGCCCAGCGGCAACCTTCGGAAGACATTGTCGAGCAACTGCTGCGCACGACGGACCCGCAGCAGCTCAAGGGCACCGCGTCGCTCGGGCTTGCCGGGTTCGGTTTCGCTCATGGCCCATCCTAGCCGTTCGTGCCGTCGACGCGCCGCCAACGGGCGCGCACAATACGCGCCGACCCGGCCCCCGGCCACCCCTCCCGAACGAGTCCATCCATGTCCGTCACGATGTACCAGATCACCGTACCCGTCCTCGCCCGCGCGCTGCGCAATCTCTCCGCCGTGGTGAAGAAGGGTGCCGAGCACGCGAAGGAACGCCACATCGCCGAGGAAGTGCTGCTCAACACGCGGATCACCCCGGACATGTTCCCGCTGATCCGCCAGGTGCAGATCGCCACCGACATGGCCAAGGGCGCCGCCTTCCGCCTCGCCGGCGAAGAGCCGCCGAAGATGGAAGACAACGAAGCCACCTTCGACCAGCTGCTGGCCCGCATCGACACCGTGCTCGGCATGCTCGAGCGCTTTACGCCCGCGCAGATCGACGGCAGCGAAGAGCGCACCATCGTGCTGAAGATGCGTTCCGGCGAAATGACCTTCAAAGGCCAGGCTTACCTGCTCGACTTCGTGCTACCCAACGTCTATTTCCACTGCACGACCACCTACGCGATCCTGCGCGGCGTCGGCGTGGTGCTGGGCAAGGCCGATTTCGTCGGCAAGCATTGACGCAACCACCCCGATCGACCTGTAGGAGCGCGCCTGCGCGCGATGGCACGGCGCCCAACCGTTCCGTCATCAACGCGCGGTTGGTTTTTCGCGCGCAGGCGCGCTCCTACAAATCAGCCGGTCGGTAGGTCAGTTCTTGAGCTTCCACCCTGTGCGGAAGATCCACCAGACGATGGCCAGGCAGGTGAACATGAAGCCCAGCGTCGCACCGGCGCTGACCAGGACGTTCACGTCGGCCTGTCCGTAGAAGCTCCAGCGGAAGCCGTTGACCAGGTACACCACCGGGTTGAACAGGGTGACCTTCTGCCAGAACGGCGGCAGCATCGAGATCGAATAGAAGCTGCCACCAAGGAAGGTCAGCGGCGTCATCACCATCAGCGGCACCACCTGCAGCTTCTGGAAGTCGTCCGCCCACAGGCCGATGATGAAACCGAACAGGCTGAAGGTCACCGCGGTGAGCAGCAGGAACCCCAGCATCCAGAACGGGTGCTGGATCTCGTAGGCGACGAACAGGCGCGCCGTGGCGAGGATCAGCAAACCAAGGATCATCGACTTGGTCGCCGCCGCGCCGACGTAACCGAGCACCACTTCGACGTAGTTCACCGGTGCCGACAGCAGTTCGTAGATCGTGCCGGCCCACTTCGGCATGTAGATGCCGAACGATGCGTTGGAGATGCTTTCGTTGAGAAGCGACAGCATGATCAGGCCGGGGATGATGAAGGCCCCGTAGCTCACGCCGTTGATGGCGCCCATGCGCGAGCCGATCGCCGCGCCGAACACCACGAAGTACAGCGAGGTGGAAAGCACCGGCGAGGCGATGCTCTGCATCAGCGTGCGGAACGTGCGGGCCATCTCGAATCGGTAGATGGCGCGGACACCATGCAGGTTCATGCGCTCTTCCTTACCAGGCTGACGAAGATGTCTTCCAGCGAACTCTCGCTGGAATGCAGGTCCTTGAAGTCGATGCCGAGCGCGCCGAGTGTCTTCAGCAACTCGGCGATGCCCGTATCCTCGCCCTGGGTGTCGAACGTATAGGTCAGGCACAGGCCGTCCTGCGACAGCTCCAGCGGCCAGTGGCCCAGGCCCTCGGGCATGGCTTGCAACGGCGATTGCAACGACAGGGTCAGCTGCTTCTTGCCCAGCTTGCGCATCAGCGTGTGCTTGTCTTCCACCAGCACCAGCTCGCCACGATTGATGACGCCGATGCGATCGGCCATCTCTTCGGCTTCTTCGATGTAGTGCGTGGTGAGGATGATGGTGACGCCCGATTCGCGCAGCTGGCGGACCATCTCCCACATGTCGTGGCGCAGCTCGACGTCGACGCCCGCGGTGGGCTCGTCGAGGAACAACACGCGCGGTTCGTGCGACAGCGCCTTGGCGATCAGCACGCGGCGCTTCATGCCGCCGGACAACGCCATGATCTTTGAATCGCGC